>CAUZJO010000056.1:0-28869 GCA_963580245.1 Candidatus Sumerlaeia bacterium
TGAATTATGATTACGAGGACGAGGGCCGGGAGCCGAGGGCCGAGAAGCAACGAGAACGGGGTTTTTTGGCGAAGCGGCGTTGACTCCCGAAACTGAATCACACCCATCCAAGAAAAATATAAATTCGAGCTTGGCATCGAAACGGGAGTTGAGCTATACTCTCGCCCGTACATCATTCCTCGGCCCCGCGGCCCGAGGATACCAGCGTCGGCTCCCAGCATCGCGGCCCGCTCCCGCTCCATCGTTTCCTTTCCCGCTCAAGCTGATGACGCGAACTATCAACACCCCCGTACTGATCTTTCTGCTCACGCTTTCGCTTGTGACGATCGGCGTTCTGTCGGTCTATAGTGCCAAAGCCTCGACCCCTTACGTGACCAGACAGCTCCTGTTCGCGGCGATTGGGCTGGCCGCGATGTTGGTGCTCTATCTGGTCGATTACCGCACCTTGCGCCGGTTCGCCCCACTGATCATGCTGGGGTCGTTCGTGCTGTGCGGGTTGGTCTTCGTGCCGGGGATCGGGTCGGCATCCAAGGGGGCGCAGCGCTGGATCGACCTCGGGCCGATCCGCTTTCAGCCTTCCGAATTGGCCAAACTCGCCCTGATCCTCTACATGGCCAAGATGCTCACCGACCGCCGGCATTACATCAAGAGCTTCTGCTCGTGCGTGCTGCCAGCGATGCTGGTGGCGGGGGCGTTCGCCGCGATCATCGTCATCGAGCCCGATTTCGGCGGCGCGTTCGTCTTGTGTCTGATCGTTTTCGGCATCTGGCTGGTGGCCGAGATGCGCTGGTTCCACTTGCTCGGGCTGGTCACGTGCGCGGCGCCGGCCGGACTGATCGCCTTTTTGCTCGAACCTTACCGGTTCAAACGGCTCCTGGCTTTCCTCTTTCGCGACCCCGAGACGCGACAGGGAATTGGCTACCAACTCCATCAGTCGCTGATCGCCGTGGGATCGGGTGGCCTGTGGGGCCGGGGCCTGGGCGAGAGCCGCCAGAAGTTTCACTACCTAAGCGAGTCCCACACCGATTTCATCTTCGCCATCATGGCCGAAGAATACGGCTTCCTGCTCATGACCGGCATCGTGCTGATCTATGCGGCACTCACCTTCCTGGGCTGGAGCGTGGCCTGGCGCTCGACCGATCTGTTCGGCACCCTGCTGGCCACCGGCGTGACGCTGATGGTC
Source organism: Candidatus Sumerlaeia bacterium (assembly GCA_963580245.1). Lineage (GTDB taxonomy): Bacteria > Sumerlaeota > Sumerlaeia > MVZB01 > MVZB01 > CAUZJO01. The sequence continues at coordinate 1,184 of CAUZJO010000056.1, forward strand.
TTCATCGGCGCGACGATCAACATGGGCGTGGTCTTGGGGCTGCTGCCGACCAAGGGGCTGGTGTTGCCCTTCATCAGCGCCGGCGGCACCTCGCTCGTCGTTTCCATGGCCGCCATGGGCATCCTGATGAACGTGGCATGCAACCTGCACACCCACCAAGCCAGAGCGCCGGACGAGACCCGGGCATGGTAGCTGTGATACAGGAGACCCATGGCGTGCCGGTGGCGCGCGCGTCGGCCGAAGGTAAGGGTGGAGGGTTGGTCATGGCAAGTCACTCCGAACGGTCGGCGACTGGCGGCGAATCATCAACCGGCCCGGCGCGGTCGGCGGCCCGGCCCAGGATATTGCTGGCCGCCGGCGGGACCGGTGGGCACATCTACCCGGCCGTGGCCCTGTCCGAGGCGCTTCGCGAGCTGGCACCCGAGGCCGAGGTCCAGTTTTGTTGCGGCAGCCGTCCCGCCGAGCACGAGATTTATCGCCGACTGGGGCTGGAGCCGTGGAGCCTTCCGATTACATTTAAGCGACGCGGCCTGCGCCGGCGCGGGCGATTCCTGCGCGAGATGTGGGCTTCGTGGCGCGAGGCGCGGCGGCGGCTGCGGGAGCGGCCCGTGGATGTGGCCGTGGGTTTCGGCAGCTACCTGTCGGTTCCCCCGTTGCTGGCGGCGCGGCTGAGTGGGGCGCGGCTGGTCTTGCACGAGCAAAACGTCAAGCCCGGCGCGGCGAATCGATTCCTCTCCGCGTTCGCCAAGCTGGTCGCCACGGCTGGCCCGTTGGAGAATCACGCGTTCCCACCCGGACGCAGCCGCGAGGTCGGCAATCCGGTGCGGGCGGACCTGCTCGGCACGGTCGACCGCGCGCGGGCGCGGGCCCACTTCCAGCTTGACGCCGACCGGCTAGTCTGTCTGTGCATGGGCGGCTCCCAGGGGGCGTTGGGGCTTAATCGGATTATGATTGAGATGCTGCGGCGAGCCAAGGACTCGCCCGACGCCGGTAGACGGTGGCAGCTCCTCTGGTCGACGGGCTCCGCGCATCATGATCAGGTCCTGAGGGGCCTCGAGGAGGCGGGCATCGACCCCGCCGGGCATGTCATCAGGCCCTACATCGACGAGATGGCCCTGGCCTACGGGGCCGCCGACCTGGTCCTGGCGCGGGCGGGGGCGTTGACGCTGGCCGAGCTGTCGGCCTTGGGGAAGCCGGCGGTGCTCGTTCCGCTGCCGACGGCGACCGGGGGGCATCAGGCGATCAACGCTCGGCGGCGGGTTCGCGCCGGGGCGGCCGAGATGATCGAAGAAGCCGATCCCCGTGCGGCCGACGACTTGCTGGCGCTGCTCGAACGCTGGAGGCGCGGGCCGGGTGAGTTGCGCGACATGGGCGAGGCCTCGAGGCGATTGGGGCGCCCGCGGGCGGCCCATGACCTGGCCAAGCTGATTCTTGACTTGGCGCCAAACCCGCGCCGGGCCGAGGCGGTCAATTAGGGTAGCCGGCGGCGAATGAGCGGGGCAAATAGTATTGATAATGTGATGCCCATTTTCCATTACCAATTTCCGTTTCGCCTCTCCAGATTCCCATCTTACCGAACGCCCGCCCGGCGAGGCCCCTAGAAGATACCGATCCCCAGAATGTCCCATCCGAGGGTATCCATGAATCAATTGAGGCAATTCAGTCGTGTCCACATGGTTGGCATCGGCGGGGTGGGGATGAGCGCGATTGCCTCGGTCTTGCTCGAGCGCGGGTACCGCGTCTCAGGTAGCGACCTGAGCGAGAACGCGGCCACGCGCCGCCTCGCCCAGGCCGGGGCCGTGATCCACAAGGGGCATGATGGGTCGCACGTCGACGGCGCCCAACTCGTCGTGACCTCGGCCGCGGTCCAGCCCGACAACCCCGAACGCCGGGCCGCCGAGGCCGTCGGCGTCCCGATCTGGCCACGAGCGCGGGCATTGGCGGAGATCATGCGCGAGGGCCGCTCGATCGCCGTCAGCGGCACCCACGGCAAGACAACCATCACCGCCATGTTGGGCCTGATGCTGGCCCAGGCCGGCCTGGATCCGACCGTCGTGATCGGCGGCTCGTTGACCCCCTTCGGCGGCAATGCCCGCTGTGGGCAGGGGCGATGGGTCGTCGCCGAGGCCGATGAATCCGACGCATCCTTCCTGGAAATGGACCCCGACGTCATCCTTATCAGCAATGTCGAAGCGGAACATCTCGATTTTTACGCCGATGCCCAGTCAGTCGAGCGCGCGTTCCTGGAATTCATCGGCCGGCTGCGTCCCGGCGGTCGGTTGGTGCTTTGCGCGGATGATCCCCTGCTGGCCCGACTGGCCCGCGAGGGCGGTCCCGAGAGCGTCACCTACGCTCTTGATGACCCACTGGCGCATATGTATTGCGAGGGCCTGGAAACGGTTGACGGCGGCCGGGGAACGCGCTTCACCCCCGTCTGGCGCGGGCGCGCCCTTGCGCCCGTCGTCCTGGCCGTTCCCGGGCATCACAACGTCGTCAACGCGTTGGGCGCGCTGGCCTGCGCGCTGGCCATCGAGGTTGACGAACGGCCCCTGCTCGAAGGGCTGCAAGCCTATGAAGGGGCCGGGCGCCGGTTTGAACTCAAGGGCGTGAGCAACGGCGTGACGATCGTCGACGACTACGCCCATCACCCCACCGAGATCAGCGTCACGCTCGAGGCCGCCCGTGCTCAGGTCGCCGCCGGACGCGCCCAGCGTCTGGTCGCCGCCTTCCAACCCCACCGGTTTACTCGGACCCAGGCGATGGCCGGTTCATTCGCCCGTGCGCTCAGGGCGGCCGAACTGGTCGTCGTGACGGATGTTTACGGCGCGGGCGAATCCCCGATCGAGGGCGTGAGCGGCCGGCTCGTGATCGACGAGTTGGCCAAACTGGCCCACGACGACGCGCACTACATGCCCACGCTGGACCAGACGCGATCCTATCTGGCCCAGCGCCTCGAACCGGGCGACCTGCTCCTCACCATGGGCGCCGGCAACATCTGGCAGGTCGGCGAGGCGCTACTTGATGGTCTTCAGGTTCACGCGGCGGATGTCGAGAGGACCGAACCGCTCGCCGGAGCACCGGGCGGCAAGGACTGAACCCCACCTGAAGCCACGCCATCGATTTTTGCCGTCGCCATACCACACCTCCAGAAACCTCGATCCGCCTCGCGCCTACCCAACTCCTTACACACGGGAGCGGGGCGCGCCCTTCCCATATTGCCTATCGCCGACCCAGCCGATATAAAGTCACACTCGGTCCCCGAAATGGGTCATCAGCACCCGCTGGTCGTTTGAGGAGTTCCGCCGCATCCCACGATGGTCATTCAAGCAAGAAGGCGTCTTCTATTTTGCGGTCTGCTTATCGTGGGAGGGTTGCTCATCGGCTTATTGGTGGGCGGCTTCCTCGTCCTGTTCGGCGTGGTGCAATTCGACTGGACCGCCTCGTTCCAGCGTCGCATGCGAACGGCGCGGGCGTTCGCCAAACCAAAGCGAATGGTCATCCTGGGCGATTCATTTCTGACCTGGTGGCCCGTCGAGCACTGTCTGAAGGTCGACCTGGAGAAATTCGGCGAGCGGCATGGGATCGGGGTGATCAATACGGCCTACGGCGGCTTCGGCCCCTACGAATACCTCGACCAGATGCGGCAAATCGCCCCTCAATTGCAGCCCGGGGATATCGTGTTGCAGTTTTATTACGTCGGCAACGACCTGACCGACGTGCAATACCGAGCGGACGACACGCCGCGTCGCCCCGAGGGAACGGCCCCGGCGGTGACCGCCGAAGAGAGGCCGCAACAGACGCGTCTCATTCCAAGGCGTCGAGCGCGAGCGTTCGCGCGAGCGGTCCTGCCGCGCAACGCGCCGGGGTTTGTGTCACTCGTGAGCTCAACCCCACTTCCGACGAACCCCGGTTCCGGGAAGGACTCACCCGACGAAAAAGACAAGCCGTTTCCGGAGCATCCGGAGTTTGATTGGAACGTCATGCTCGAACACGGGATTGATCGCGAGCTGATCGAGTTTGCGATCAACCGGCTTCAGGTTCGCAACGAGGTGGGTCCGCGCCTGGTCAACCCCTATCTGTTGGACACCGCGATGACCAGGCCGCGTTATCTGCTCGATAACGTCCTGATGGAGACCGAGGAGAATCAGGCGGCCTGGGCCAAAGCCGAGGCGGCGTTGCGGGGTGTCGTGGACTTGGCCCGCCAAAGACAGGCCAAACTGGTTCTGATCGTGATCCCGTCGACGGCGCAGGTTGACAGGAGTCACTATGGCTTCTTCCGCAAGGCGACGTTCGAGATCGACGACCGGTTGTTCAGTTCGACTCAACTGCAAGACCTGTTGCGTGAGTTCTCCGATCGCAACGGGATCGTGTTCTTCGATCTGCTTCCGGTCCTGGGCAAGCACCCCGAGTCCGAACGGCTCTATTTGGAAAACGACGACCATCTCAGCAGCCTCGGCCACCTCGTGGCGTTCGAGGCGATTCACGAGGCGTTCCTGAAGCACTGGGTCGAGGAATAGCTGACAAGGTTCACCTTTCGCATGGGCCAGGGGGCCGGGCGCGCCGTGAATGCGTGGATGGCCTTCCGCGAACCGGTGTGGGATGATGTGGCCGCCGGGCGTGGCGGGGGGGGAGCCATCGCTGGACGTTGCGAGGGAATCGATGACGCGTCATCTGGGACAGGACAAGTTCAGGCATGATTCAATCCCCGCCGTCGGCGTGCTGGTGGCGAATCTGGGGACGCCCGAGGCCCCGACGGGACAGGCCTTGCGCCCGTATCTCAAGGAGTTCCTCTCCGACCCCCGCGTAATCGAGCCGCCCCCGGCGCGCTGGTTGTGGTGGCTGATCCTCAATGGCATCATCCTCAATACTCGCCCCAAGCGCTCGGCGCGGCTCTACCAGAACATCTGGACCGAGGGGGGCTCGCCGCTGCTGAAGACCTCGCGCCTTCAGGTCGCCGAGATCGCGGTGGCCTTGACCGAACGAATCGGCTCACCGCTGCACGTTGCGTTGGGGATGCGCTACGGCCGGCCCTCGATCGCTTCGGCGCTGGCCGAACTCGAGAGCAAGGACTGCCGCCGCGTCCTGGTCCTGCCGCTCTATCCGCAATACAGCGGCGCGACGACCGGCTCAACGTTCGACGCGGTGGCCGACGCGCTGAAGGCCACGCGCTGGGTGCCCGAGCTACGGTTCGTGAATGCCTATCACGACGACCCGGCCTATATCGCCGCCCTGGCCGCCAGCGTCCGCGAGGCGTGGGACGAGCATGGCCGCCCCGACCGCCTGATGTTCTCGTTCCACGGCATCCCGCGCCGCTACTTCCTCTCCGGCGATCCGTACCATTGCCAATGCCAGAAGACCGCGCGGCTGCTGGCCGAGGCGTTGGAGTTGCCCGAGGAAGAGCGCCACGTATGTTTTCAATCGCAGTTCGGCAAGGAGCCGTGGCTCGAACCCTACACCGAGCAGACGTTCCGGGCATGGGCGGGTCTGGGCCTCAAACGGTTCGACGCCATCTGCCCCGGCTTCTCGGCCGACTGCCTCGAGACGCTCGAGGAAATGAACATCACCAACCGCGAGATCTACACCGCAGCCGGCGGTGGCGACTACCACTACATCCCCGCCCTCAACACCCGCCCCGACCACATCGCGAGCCTCGCCGGGGTGATCGAGCGCAACCTGGTGGGATGGGTCGGCGGAACCGAGGAATACGACCCGGTCGGCCAGGAGGCGGAAGCGAACAAACGGACCGAGCTTTACCGGAAACTCGAGGGAGTCTCTCCCAACGTCTCCACTTGAGATGATCCATCATGAGGACTGATGAGTTCGATGGGAGCGGTTTGTACCGCGTCAAGCGCTTCGGTGACGGCGGCTTGAGAGCCGGCATCACCAGTCCTTATCCTTTGTTTCCATCAGGAGCCTGACGAACGCCTCGGCCATCGTTCATTCCAGCAAGGGAATTTACGGCCGTCAGGTCATTCCTCCGACCGCAAGGTTGCAAGAAACCGTTCGATCTGGCGGCGATGGCGCAGAAAATGGACAATCGCGTGCTCGAGCAGTTGTTCCATGCCCCAGTCGGCGCCCCAGACCGTGCGCAGCGTCACGGCGCTGACCTCTTTGTCGCTGATGTCCCTTCGATCCTCGAACGTCCGAACCGTGTAATTGACCATCGCGTCGATTCCCGCCGCCGTCTCGGCCAACTCGGGCGGCCCGCCGGCGTGTTCACTCCTCGCCTGGCCGAAATGCTCGCGCAGGGAATCGGCGTAGCAGTAACCGGCGCTGATCACGTGCGCCGCGATGGTTTGGATCGACCGGCAGTTCTCGTCCGGCGTTTCGGGATCGACGGCCTGGCCGAATTCCACGCTGGAAACACTATTGAGAACGCCCTTAAACTCCGCCGCCGCGCGTTCATATTCATCGAGCAGAGCGCCGCTGGCCCCTTTACGAAAATTTCTGTCGCCATCGTCCGCCATCGTGCGATCTCCTCTTCCAGCATCAAGCTAATGGCTCTGGTCGATTGATGCAACGGCGATCTGGCCGTTCGCGCCTCCGGGAGACTACTCTTGGCCGGAGCTTGAATGACACCCCTCCCGAATAAATGGGGTCTGAACTTTCTTCGATCAACCGTCATCTTTTCATCATCTTGAGGCGAGTAGGCTATCGCATGGTATCGGAAATCATTGGCTGTATTCAAACAGACCAATGGAAGTTCTAAATGGGAAAGGAGAAGTCCCATGACACAACACTCGAGAGTGCACGGCACTCACAAAGGACGGCGGGGGGAAGACGCCCCCGAGGCCGGTAAGCGAAAAGGACTGTTCGGAATAACGCGCGCCGCGTGGTGGTTGCCCGTTTCGATAGTTGCGCTTTTCGCGGTTATCTCGGTGGCCCTGGCCCCGGAGGGTTCGGCGCGGCACCACCGCGACGTCATCGAATTTGGCGAAGTGGCGGTCTTCTTTGAGGAGAACGACACGGATGGAGACCTGGGCATTCAGCTCTTCTTCGACGGAGAGCCCTGGAAACGGGTCAGGGTCTACGGCCCGGACCAGCGCAAGGTCTTCGATGTCAAGAACGGAGGGAGCTTGAGGGAGATCGGCAGCACCGAGGTCTTCACCGAGAGTGCCGAGCCGGGCTTCGATGATCTCCGGCACGAAGACTTGATCGACCTGTTCCCGCCGGGAGATTACAAGTTTCGCGGCAGGGGCGTTGAGGGAGAGTGGCTGGTGGGCGAAGCGACGCTCACGCACAACTTTCCGGCCGCGCCCGACATTACCTCGCCCATGGAGGACGAAGAGGTGGACATCAACGATCTCCTCGTCGTCGAGTGGGATACCGTGGCCGATCCGAACCCGCCCGAAAGCGTGATCGAGGCCTACCACGTTGTTGTCGAGAAGGACGAGGACGATGAAAGGCTGCGCGTGTTCGCGATCGACATGCTGCCCACGGACACCAGCGTGACGGTGCCGCCCGAGTTCCTCGAGGCGGGCAAGGATTACAAGGTCGAGAACTTGGCGATCGAGACAAGCGGAAGCAAGACCATCACCAAGCTCGCCTTCGAGACGGCGGAGTAGACGTGATTCTTTAGGGCAACCCGCGTGGGTCCCACGGGCTCCGTTCGCATCTCGCGCCATCTCACCGGCGGGGGCGAATGGAGCCCTAACTTATTGTACAGCCCTCATCGGATTTCCCGGGCGCGCCGCGCGCGTATCACAAACTCACGTAAATCTAATTGGTTGTCCCAAGACTGAACGGATCCTCATATCAAACGCGGTTGATCGAAACCCTCCGTCTAAATCGTCATGGGCCATCATTTTTTTAGACGGTCATCATTCCATCATCTTCGGCCATGTATGCTCGCCCCACTCGCTCAAAGCGAGGGCCCGAGTATTCTCGGCCGGCGGGCATGGCCCGCCAAAATCCAATGAACGGCGAAATCGCGAAACGGCCACACAACCAAGGCCTCTCGTCGCCGTGGAAGGAGCGTACGATGAAGTATCGAACCGATGGAATAAAGTGCCTTACCCAAGGTGCGTTGGGAGTGGTGGTTGCCCTCTCAGTATCTTCACTCTGTTCAGCGCAGGGACCTTCGGGCTGTGAGGAATCCACCAGAGAGATTCGCCATGCCTGTTGGTTCGAGGCGCAGAGCGATTACTTTCTGGCCCTCGCCATCGCGAAAAACATGTCTGACGAAGACGCCAGAGAAAAGGCCATCGACGAGGCCGCGGAAGAGCTAGAGGAAGCCCGGACGGAATGCGGCGCTCAATATGAGGCGCGTATCAATCTCTGCGACGAACTGGATGAAGACCAGTATGATCCGGATATTGATCCCGCGGACTTCACGCTGCCCGTTACGAATTCTTTCTTTCCACTCCCCGTCGGATCAAAACGGACCTACGAGAAACCGACCGATGAGGGCCTGGAACTTATCATTGTCGAGGTCCTCGACGATACAATCGAGATTATGGGTGTCACGTGCCAAATCGTGCAGGATAGGGTGTTTCTTGACGGCGACTTGATCGAGGACACCTTTGACTATTACGTTCAGCGCGTCGATGGGTCCGTCTGGTAATTCGGGGAGGACTCGGTGGAACTCGAAGACGACGTGATCGTGAGCGTCGAAGGCTCATTTAAGGGTGGCGTGGATGGGGCCAAGCCCGGAATCATCATGCTCGCCGACCCTCAAGTCGGTGATGCCTATCGCCAGGAAGTCGCGCTGACGGAGGCGGAGGACGCCGGACGCGTCGTCGAACTCGGCGTCGCGGTAACGGTGGCGGCCGGATTGTTTGGTAGCTGCCTGCGGACCCAGGACTTCACGCCGATTGAGCCGGGTGTCCTTGAGGACAAGTATTACGCTCCGGGGGTGGGCGTTGTGCTGGAAGTGGACCAGGAAGGTGGGCGCCTGGAGTTGAATCCGGAATCGGCAACGGGTCCCGAATGGACGGCTTATCCATAACTTGAAAAGGGAAGCGCATCGTCGGACGCGAGACTTCGAGGGCCTTCGCGAGGGGGTCCTCAAAGACGCGTACCCGGGTCCAGTGAGTCCCGGCCCTCGTTGACAATCGCTTCTCATCTTTCGTGCTCGTGCTCGTGCTCGTAATCGGCTTCATCACCGCATCCCACCTCGATTGTCGCCCGAAAAAAGATCGATTACGAGCACGAGCACGAGCACGAGCACGAGCACGAACGGGACTTTGCCGTGTGGAACTCGAGGGGCCGTACATGATAATCTTTAACGAGAAAGGAAGCCGAAAGAAATTCTCCGGCTTCTTTCTCCTTTTCGGGAGTCGGCGCCATTCGAGTCTTGGTTGTTAAGGATTCAAAGCGATTGCCGGGTTACGTCATCAGGGGCCTCAAGAACGCGGGCTACGCGGTTGACGGGGCCGATGACGGAGAAGACGGGTTATGGCTCGCCGAATCAAACGAGTATGACGTAATCGTCCTTGACCTGATGCTGCCAAAGATCGACGGGATCACCCTTCTGCAGCGTCTGCGCGCGCAGGGCAAGGGGACTCACGTCCTGATCCTGACGGCCCGCGACACGGTCGATGAACGGGTTAATGGATTGCAGCAAGGCGCGGACGATTATTTGGTCAAGCCCTTTGACCTGAAGGAACTGTTGGCCCGCGTTCAGGCGCTGGCACGTCGAAGTTACGGCATCAAGCGACCGATCATCGACATCGGGGACCTCCGGCTGGATACCACCGCGCACGTGGTCAGTCGGGCCGGGCAGGCCGTTGATTTGACGCCCCGGGAATACGCCCTGCTCGCATACATGGCCTTGCGCGAAGGCTAGGTGGTCTCGCGCACCGAGATCGAATCGCACATCTATGATGATCAAGTCGAGGCGATGAGCAACGTTGTGGATTCAGCGGTTTACCACTTGCGCAAGAAACTCGATCAACCAGGGCAACCGTCCATGATCCGTACCCGGCGCGGCATGGGGTACGTCCTGAGAAACCCGGAAACCGCGACGCCCGACACCAATGGATCATACTGACCGATTAATCGTCATCAGACATGAAGTCACGCCGCCAGGTGCCCGCGCCCGCGGGCGCCTGGCGGCGAAAGGCCATGTCGGAGGCGGGTTTCACGCTCATTGAGCTGCTGATCGTGGTTGCGATCATTGCAATCCTGGCGGCGATCGCGATACCCAACTTTCTGCAAGCGCAGACCCGGGCCAAGGTCTCTCGGGCGATGTCTGATTTACGGACATTGGCGCAGGCCGTCGAAACTTATCGGCTCGACCATAACCAGTACCCTCTCACCTCTGACGAGAAGGGCAAACCGATTATCCCCTATCCTCCCGTCGGCTTGAGTCCCGAAGTCTTTGAAACCCGTCTATCGGCGCTGCTGACCACGCCGGTGGCTTATGTCACGACGCTGTTCGAGGACCCCTTCGCGGCTCAGGAGCCCGATGAAGAGGATCCGCGGATCGTTGAAGGGACGGGCTATCACTATGGGTATTATGCCTACGTGGTTACCAATGACGGATTGGAGGGGAAATGGGATTTCACGCAAGTCATCCGAATACGCGGCGGAGATCCCGCGGTGATTGAATCTTACGTTTCCAGCCACGGACCGGACCTGGATCACGATGACGATGAGGAGTTGATCGATCTTGATGCGGGAGTCGCCTATGATCCCACCAACGGGACCCCATCGAGTGGCGATTCGAAAAGGGCTCCGTCCCCTGGACCGCTTGGCGGAGGAGGTCTCCAAGGTCGGTTCCTCAAGTCTCAGTCACCGGTTCTCGACCGAGGCGACGCCCACCGAACTGCGACCGATCATCGTGAGGCTCAACGAGTTGCTCGAACGCCTGCAATCCGCGTTCCATCGCGAACGCCGGTTCACATCCAATGTCGCGCACGAACTGCGCACGTCGATCGCGACGCTGAAAGTCCTGGCCGAGGTCGGCATCCAGGAGGCGTCGCAACAATCGCGGGGCGACGGTTCGCTTGTTTTCTACCACGATACGCTCGCCGTCGCCGGTCAAATGGAGCACCTGGTCGTAAACCTGTTGGGCCTGGTCCGTTACGCATCCGGCCTGCAAGAGGTCGCGATCAGTTCGATCGACCTGGGAAACCTGATTTAAAACGCATGGAAGACGTTTGAGCCCGATGTGAGGGAGTGCCGGCTCGGATGCGAGATCAGGCTCGCCAAGGGGGCAGTCGTCGAATCGGACCCGACCTTGCTGGAGGCCGTCTTTAGGAACTTGTTCTCAAACGTGGTCAGCTACACCAAAGAAGACGGCTCGGTCGTTTGCGCGCTGGAGAACGGAAGAGAATACTTCCACTTCACGCTCGCCAACACGAACAACGGCCTCACAAGCATGGACCTCGAACACCTATTCGAGCCGTTCTGGCGCAAGGAGGAATCGCGCTCGGACCAGTCCCATTGCGGGCTAGGACTGTCCCTGGTTTCGGCTTATGCTAGATTGCTGGGGATCAATATCGACGTGGAGTTAGTTGCTTCGGATCTGATTCAGTTTTCGCTCCGCATTCCCATGGCGGGCATTCATCCCACGCAATGATGCGGACTCACGCGAATATCTCGCTGATTTCTCCGAACTGCATGGGGCCCTTTGGCGAGAGATGTTCAATATACTCGAAGGCCCTGCCCGAAGGGGTCTGGGTGATCTTCTTGGTCCAATCGACACCCATGACCGAGTAGAGGGTCACCAAGACGTCGTCGGGATAGACCGACCGCTCTTTGTGCCATCCCGGATCAATAATCTTCTCGGCGATCTCGTCGGTGGCCCCGATGATCTTGCCGCCCTGAACTCCGGCGCCGGCGAACACCGTGACCCCGGCGTATGGGTGATGGTCTCGGCCCCCGTTTGCATTAAGCCCCGGGGTGCGGCCGAAATCACCCACGACCATGACGAAGGTCTTCTCGATCAGAGGACGCCCGTTCTCATCGGTTCGCTCCTCGAGATCGTCCAGCAAATTGGCGAGGGCCGCATCGAGTTGCCTGTTAACATTATATTGGTGCCCTCCCGCGCCATCGGGCCCCTTTTCAAAGGCCCAGCTATGGATATCCCAGCTACTGTGGTTGATGAAAATGAACTTGGCGCCCGCGTCCGCCTCGATGACGTTGCGGGCCATGGCGCAGGCCTTGCCCACGTAACTCTTCCCATAACGCTTATGCTCTTCGGGGCTGATATCAAAAATCGGCGCCGCCTTGGGATCGCTGAGGCGATAGGCCGAGCGATAGTACTCTTCGATATCGCTGAAAATCCGGCCGCGATGAGTTTCCTCCTCGCGCCACTGATGATCGATTTCACTCAGCAATTGACGACGTATCTCGAATTCGTCTCTCTCCGACTCGGGAAGCAGGAACGGCGGCGCCATGTGCGAATCCCAGTTCAGCGGCGCGCAGGCGGGGGGGAGCATTCCGCACCCAACCTGGAAATCAGGGTCCATATCCATCGAGATGAAGGGCGGCAGAAAATCCGTATCCTTGCGTTGGTCCAGCTTTTCGTAAGCAATCACCGAGCCGACCGAAGGGATTTCATGGATGCGGGCGGGGCTGAACATCCTGCCGGTCTGCACGTAGTAGGTGGCCTGGCCGTGTTCGGAGACCCACGCCTCATTCGACCGAACAACCGCGAACTTGTCAGTGCGCTCCGAGAGCATCGGCATCGTGCCGACCGGCATGCTCAGGCCCTGCTTGATTTTTCGGATGTCGAAATCCTCCGGAGTTTCGGGCGCTTCCTTCGCGTCGAAGGTGTCCATCTGGGCCGCACCCCCTTGCAGGAAGATGTAGATGCAGACCTCGGCCCCGCCCCGCGGCTTGGCCTTCTCCTTGGCCGCCACGTTCAGGGGTTGCAACATCGGAAGCAACGAATAGCCCGCGACCGTCAAGCCTCCGGCGCGCAGCAGGTCCCGCCGAGTCAGTTTTGGAACATTGGTGTTCATCCGCCTTTTCCTCCGGTCGATGGTATAAGGTTCACGAGTCGCCCACCTCAGTAGTTTACTATAAATTCCAGTTTATTGAAAAGGGCCCATTGCAGGTTTTCGAGCCCCTTGTCGCGGTGTTTTTCGAGGTGCTTGACGGCGCCAGCCAGCTCCTGAGCGTCGGGCAAACGTGACAGCGTAGTCAGGAATAGCTCCTCGATGAGCTTCGTCAGCCGCGGACGGTCTCGCCAGGACCAGGGCGGATACTCCTGGAGCAGCGTGTTCGTGCGGCTGCCCTCGGTGCTGGCCAGCACCTTTTTCTTGACCAGCTTGCTGTACAGCATGACCGAAGCCTGAACGATGGAAGGATTCGTGTGTGGCTCGATCGTATTGCGATTGCCCCGGCCGAAGAAGAACAGGAACCGCGCGAGTTCCCCGTCACAGATTGAGAGTCCCGACAGGGCAGAGGGCAAATCCATGGCCCAGCCGCTGGTCCACTCGGGGTAGTAATCGGGGGACGCGTGGCCGAAAACATTCGAGGTTTTGGAGAGCGCGTCGTAGATTTCCTCGGCGGTCAGCCGACGGACCAATTTACGCGCGTAATAGCGGTCGTATTCGGGCCGGTGTTCCCCCTCGAAGCGCGATGAGAGTTGGTAGGCATTGGATCGGCAAATCGTGCGCATCAGGTGGCGCAGGTCGTAGCCGCTCTCCACGAAGTCCTTGGCCAGCGCGTCCAGGAACTCGGGGTGGGAGGGTTGCAAGGTCCAGGGGGCCGGAGGGGGATTGTTGGGGTCCTGCCGGGCGAGGTCCCAGTTGAAGGGCGGGTCCACGATCCCGACGGTCATAAATTTGGACCAGAACAAGTTGACCGTGGCTTTCGCGAACTGGAAATCCGAGGTCAGAAGCCGGGCAAACTCCTCGCGGGGGGCGACCCCTTCGGGTGGACGGTCCTTGGTCAATAGATATGCCGGAAAAATATCGGCGTTCTCGTCGCGCGGCATCCGCAAATCGCTGCTCGCACCCGCCTGATAACCGTCGGCTTCCGATTTGTCTTCGATGAAATAAGGCTGATCGGCTTTTCCGAATTTCATGAATTGGAACTTGGTCTTTCCGAAGAATGCCGCCTGTCGCCAAAAATCGACCCGTTTTTGTTTCGAAAGCCACAGGTTGACGTTTTCGAGGTGGTCCTTCCCGTCGTGGCAAGAGATACATTGCACATTGACGCCTAGAAAATCCCTGGTCGCGCGGACCGCGATCTCATCGCACGTGTCCTCATGGTTAATATCGCCTTCTCCGCTGCCGATCCTTATTTGAATGAGATACCCCGAGGATCCGGATGTTCTTCCCGTCAATGACGAGGCCGTGATCAGTTCACGAACAAACTGATCGTAGGGGACGTTGTATTTCAAAGATTGATTGATAAAGTCCCGCAGGGCGTCGTGGATTTCCCTTCTTCCGTGGATAAAATTCTTGAATTGGTCTTCGTAGAAGAACCGCCACTTGCTCAGGAACGCCTCATCCACCATCCATGGACCTATAAACTCCTTGGTATCGGGTTTATTGACGAAATCCAGACTGAGTAGCTTGTCGATGAGCTTGCTACGTTTTTCGGGATCGGCATCGGTCACGAACGCGCGCGCTTCCTCGGCCTCGGGCGGCCTTCCCCACAGGTCAAAATAAACCCGGCGCATGAATTCAGCATCCCCCGAGATCCCCGCGTGGGGAATGTCTTCGGCTTTCATCTTGTCGAAGATATAGTCGTCGATAAAATTGGCCCTCGCGACTTCCTCGTACTTGGGAGAGGCGGGCAGGTGGGACGCGACGGCGTCGGTGAGACCCGTGGCGGCAGCCAGTTCGGATTCAGCCGTTTCGACGTGCGTTTCATGGTAAAGCTGCATGACGAACCGGGCCAGGTCGGCGATCTGTTCGGGCTCGTAATTGTCTGCTTGGGGTTTCATCATCGTGTCGGGAATGCCCGCGCGGATCGTCGCTTCGATCTCCTCGAGCCCCTCCCCGTGGTTCCAAACGCCATTGATCAAATTCAGCCGCGCCTGCCCAAAGCCCGCCGCGTCCTCATTGTGGCAGACGGCGCAATTGGAAGCGAAGGCCGACTGCGCCCAGGCCAGGCGCTCCCCATCCAAGCCGACGAACGCGTCGCTATCGGCTTGTTCCGATGGGTTTGACTCGGCAACCTCTACCGCCTCCGAGGCCGTTTCCTCCGGGGTCGTTCCCTCCGGTGCCACGCCGTAAGCCGCCAACCGGGCGGGCGTGTAGAGCGGCACACGGCCCCCGGCGGGCACGATATTCCAGACCGTATCGCCCAGCCATTCCTCGGTGTACGTCGTATTGGCAAGCGTCTCCTGTTGGATCGTGACCGTCTGCTCGAATTCGATCACGGCCGTGGCTGAGTCCGACCGGTTGGGGATGAGCAGGTAGGGCCCGAACATTGTCTTATGCTCAAGGGCCTCGCCGTTAACGGACGCGATCAATTCGTCCGGCGCGACATAGCTCGGGATGCGCACGTAGACGTCTCGCGGCTTTTTGATGGTCAATTCGACGCGCCCCCGCGCGGGGATGTAACTGTGAACGTCGAGGTCGGGCGTATCTCGGCTGAACAGGAGGTTCACACGCAGCCCCGCGGCGTCTTGGGTCACGATGGCCTCCCACGCCGCCGCGAGCCCCTCCAGCGCCCCGCTCGCCATGTCAGCGGCCATATCAAGCTTTTCGTGGAGCACGTCGTCGATCAGATCGTTGGGCGATGTATAGGAGAATCCCCCGAGCATCCGCTCGGCGGCATTGGTATAGACCTCCGTGGCACTGTCCTCGGGCACTGCCTCGGGGGCACCGGGTCCGCCGGCGACGGACGGATCAAGATACTGGCTGGCGAGCAGATGGTTGCGCACCATCCGCTCCACGTCCTCGAAATACTCGGGATGCCCGTTGAGGCCAAGCAGGATCTCGGCGCGGGCCAGATCGGCAGGGTTATTGGACTCGCCGCGGCCGATGAGCATGTCCGTCTCATAAACGAAGCCATACCGCGTGCGGTGAGGCGGCATGCCCTCGTCGATCACCCGCTTTGCGCGGTCGACGTAATCGGATTGTCCGGTGTAGAGCCCGAACTCGACGACACCGCTCAGGGCACTCGTCACCGAATGAAGGTGACTGAACGTCACGCGGCCCTGGCCGTCGCTAAATTTGGGGATTTGCTCGTCACAAAACTGCCCGGCCAATTGAAGCCCCAGCGGATCGCCGGTGACGCGATGGTACCAGATGAGGGCGCGGATCAGGCGGGCGCTGACCAGCGGGCTGATCACATTTCCCACCCGTTCTTCCTCGGCCAGCGTCGGGATCATGCGCCGGGCCAGGTCCGCTGATTCTTCATCGCCGCGCATCTTCGCCAGCCCCAACAGCGCCAGCAACACCTCGCGCCGACTGTGCATTTCCCCAAGCGAGAGCGGCCCACCTTCGGAATCCAGGAAGCGCGCCTGGTGATCTTCTCCGGAAAAACTTGCATGAAGTCGCGAACGCAACATTTGGACGGCTTCCTCGTCTTCGACGCGCCGCCCGGTCGCCTCTTCCCAAATCATCATCGCCAGCAGGTAGCGGGCGGTGTTGTGCGGGATATCACCGTCGTCGTGCTTGAGCAGAGGCGGCGCGAAGTAAACGCGGTTGATCGAATAGGGCCTCCCACCTTGCTCGCGATCGACCGTGTTGACCATGTATTCGATCGTGCGATCCATGTGCCAGGCGAGATCGACCCCCGGCAACGTCGGCTTGGGGTAGCGGGCCATCATCTTTTTGGCGCGTTCATGGTTCTCCGCATTCATGGGCGTCAGCCCGACCCAGTCCAGCTCGAAGTCCTCCGCGAGCGTCGTTCCGGCGCTCAGGGTTTTTTCGACCTGCAACGGTTCGTATCCGTGGCTGGCGACGACGACTGAAACCGTGCCCGCGGGCGCGATCAACGCATAAGAGCCGTCGGCCGAGGCCTGGACGGCGAAAGGCGCCTCTTCAACGCGAACATGAGCCCCGAAGATCGGTGGGCTGTCCGGTTGGTTCGCTGTCACGCGGCCGCTGATCATCCCGGTGGCCAGCTCGAAATCCAGGGTCGTCGTGGTCCCGCTCTCGACCGTCACTTCCGACTCGCGCGTTGGAAAACCTGGATAACTCATCCGGAGCGTCGTGGCGCCGGGCGGAAGCATCAGCGCAAAGCTTCCGTCCGCGGCCGACAGGATCGAGAAGGCGCCATCGGCGGTCTCAACATGGGCCTTGGCGAGAGGCGGCTGCTCCGGCACGCTTGCCGTGACGTTTCCCCTTACCGTCCCCAGTTCGCTCGTGACGACGGATAGGGTCGCCGTCAGACCGGTGGAATCGGTGGAGGCACCCGTCTGGACGGACCGGAACCCGTTTCCTCCATGGCCAACGGCGAAATCGATCCTGTCCCCCGTTTCGACTCGCGTCAGATGGGTGTAACTTGCTTGAGGCGATTCGCCGGACGCGGGATGGTCGGCGTTTCCAATGAAGCCGTCGATGGATGCCTCGAACAAAGGCGTGCCATTGAGCAGAACGCGTGCGTCCGTCGTGGTTCCGCTCTCGAAGTTGAGACCCGCGAAGCCGGCGCTGACTTCGACGATCCCGGCGACGGGGGCCGTCCAACGAATCACGGCGGACTTCTCGGCGTGCGCCCCGGGATGCAGGACCACTTGTCCCACTTGATAGGACGAACCGTTTTCTATCGCGTGATCCAGGGTGTTCTTGACGATGCGGCCGGCATGATTGACATAGTGGTCCTGCCAGCCGACGGCGCCCCCGTCATAAGCGTCGGACGTCGGGTAGGCCGTGAAATTATTCCCCGCCCCGTCGATCCAGCCATAAGACCAAGGGCCGCTCGGGTTGCCGGTCGCCGAGAATTCCTTGGCGACATCCCAGCTCTGGGCATAAACGATGTTCGAGAGAAGCAAGATGGGAATGAGACGAAGCAGCATTGCTAGCAGATAGGCCGTTCTTTCAAATGAAATAGCTGGATTATTCTCATCCTAAGCCAATTCTGCCGGGTTTTGGCACGATTTTCGATGAGACTATCTCTCGTCCAGGAGCCAGCTTACGGGTTGTACCCCATTTCCGGGTCTCTTCGCAATCTAATTTCTTGGAAATGGTCCTATTCATCGTCGTCCGCGCGGCCATCAGAATCGAGGAACCCAGAGCGCGCCGCGCACCCAACCGACGCCGCCCTCCCAATATTTATCGACACTGTATTTGCTCACCATGACGGCATTGTTGGCTATCCCCGCCGCAAATTGACGCGGGTAATCCCATACCTCGCACGCTAGGCCCACGGTGCCCCTTTCCCTACCATATGAACTGTTCCTTCGAGACGAATCGCGACACTTTCTTCGTGGCGACGTGGTCGGCGCGATATTTCGCGTGATGCGCGAAGGGCAGCCCGGCGTCGGGGGTCACCTCGACGATCGTGTTGCCCCGCAGCGTGACCTCGCAGTCGCCCCCGGCGTCCGGGTTCTTGGTAAGTCGCGACTCCCAAATGAATTCGCGGTCGATCGTGGTCGAGATCGTTCTCTCCCGAATGGGGAATTCGACCATGATTTCGTCCTTCCCCTGGATGTCGCTCAACGTGATATAGCCCCCGTCCCATTCATATCCCCGCTCCTCGCCGTTGACGGAACATGAAACCTCGTTCCAGTTGGCCCACTCGGGGATGCGGATGGCGACGTCCTTGGTCGAGGGGGCCTCTTCCAGCATCAGCTCGGAAAAGGTCTTGGGGGCCTTTTTTTCACCTTTCATCTGCACCACCAGCTTGCCTTCGTAGGGAAGATAACTGTGAATGTCGGCCCACGGCGACGCGCGATTCAATGGCAGGTTCACGCGCAGCTCATTGTCCTTCATATCGACAATGCTGGACCAAACATAGTAGACGGCCCGCGATACGTTGCCGTTGCAGCAGCCGATGGACCGCTCCCGTTCATACAGCGAGTGGTACCACCCCCCAAGAGCGCGATCGGCGCCGTCTTCATGTTGATACACCCACGGGTGGTCCGTGGAGTAGAACCCTTCCTTGCTCTCGGTCCGCGGCATGGCCTTGATCTTCTCCACGTCGGCTTGACTGATCTGAAGGTTCAAAAGCGTGTTGCGTACCCATCGATCGACGTACTCCCAGTAATCCCCTTCGCCATATTGGGACAACATGATCCCGATATTGATCATGTCGGCCACGAAGCAAGAGCAGGTATGATCGCTGATAAGGATGCCGGTGCCGTCGGGGTCGCGTTCCCGAACGCCGAAATCATACCCTCGCTTCGCCCACTTGATCATCTCCTTGTCCTCGACGGTCAATGCGTAAGCCAGGTTCGCCAGAAGCGAATGCGAGATGTGCGTGTAATGGTCCGCCAGATAGCGCCCGGTTTCCGCATCGATCATCTTGCCGTATTTGAATAAGTAGTTCGCCAGACCGCCGGCCAGCTCAAGTGCCGGCTCATGACCCGTCAGTCGATACCAGTTGGCGCCGGCCTGGGGGAAAAACCCGGCGATGTAAGAGGCGGGGGCGCCCGTCATCCCTTGCTCGACGGGATAAACCCCGGTGTCGGCGATGGGAACGATTTCTCCCTCCGCTTTGTCGCCGGCAATGTATCCGCGACTGCGCCGAAAGAAAATCGTATCCTCATGGGGCAAAGACAACTCCAGTAAGCGGCGGATCTTTCGTTCGGCGAGTTCCTTCCACATGGGGTTCTTGTCGTGCTGATACCAGGCCGCGTAGGCCAACAACTGGCGTCCCTCGCCGAACACGTCGGAATAGGGTTTGCCGACCTTGCGCGTCTCTTCCTCGAAGAAGGCGCCGGGGTTCTCGATCGGATAATAACAGAGCCCGTCCTTGCCCGTGTTGTGAACAAGGCTCGCGATGATCTTGCCGTCGACGTCGAGGTTGAAGGCGCTGCCGGTCACGACCCGCAGCCCCGCAAGGGCCTCGGACCATTTGGGGTTAAGGTTCACCAAACCGCCATAGACGGTCATGACCGGCGGGTTCTTGTCGACGTCGAGCGACGTGTATTGGTCGTAGTCATATTCGGGGGCGACGCATCGAGTGAGCTGGTTGATGGAATTGTTGGCGAGGTCGACAAGGTCCAGCGTATCGGGGACCTCGATCTCATAGCGTTCACCCTCATAGGCGGCCACCGCGACTTCTCGCGGCAGCGTCGTGTCCAGAAAGTCCTCTTCCGCTTGCGCCCTGACGTCCATGAAGGGCGCCGTCAGACATAAGATGATCAAAAGACCCGCGTGCCCGGGATGCATTGGCATGGTTGGTGTCCTTTCTCGAATAGGGAGGGCCCCGTCATGACCCGTCTCTAACGGGGCCCATGATGACTATCCCAGCAAAGACGGCCATCGGCAATGAATTTAGTCAAAGGATGGTCCCCGCACGCTCCACGGTCCGAGATATGAAGACGGTCCCGAGAACCCCTCTCGCCCCGCCCCCCGAGCGCCGCCAGAGCCGTGATGCGCCGGGGCTTAGCGGACGGAGCGGCAACAGTTTCCTCCACGGGGAACCGAGTTTCTAAAACTCAGAATCGCACAGTGCCGTGCCCAATTTCAGGGCAATCCTATTAAGGATAATGATATCCTTATATACTACTAAAGCCGGTTTCTCCGGGATCTGCTAGGCATTAAACCGGGATATATAAATAAGTTAACCGCGGGACCGTCGAAACGAGGGTTCGGGCGTTTCGGGCCGGTGTTTGGCGGTCCGGCGAAAAGCAGAATCCCACTGGAACACTTATTGCATAACTTTCCATCGCCGGATGTAAGCAGTACCTGTCGAGTCAGAATAAATTTCGACCCGTTAGGGCCGGGCTGGGACGGAGGACGTGGGAGCCGTCTTCCCCCTCGGCGGCCAAGTTTGGTGAAGTGGCGACCCATAAACGAGTCGGAGGCTCGCGGGGCCAAATAGCCCGACCGGAGAGCCCGCAACCGACCAAGACCGCTTCAATCACGAAGATTCCGTGCAACTTCGACGCGCGACTCTCGTATAGAATAAATAGGGATTGAAACCTGGCGGGAGGGAGAATGCTCAAGCATGCCGGTTGTGTTTTAGACGTTTAGCGACAAGAAACTGGTTTCGGTTTTCTAGGGGCATTCTCGTGGGCACATGGGGACAGAACCAAGGGTGATTTGACAATTTGATCTTGAGAGCGTTTTCTACCGAGATTTCCCATTTCGCCGTCTGATTTGTTCTGTATGACCAGCCTCATTTAAAATGCTCCCCTGCGTTGGGGACCCGAGTCAACACAATTTCACTCCGATAGGGATCGTAACCGGGCCAACAAGGCCCAGTGACCGACGGTTGTGAGTAGGGTTTGGGCGGATTATACGAAAGGTAGAGTTAGCGATGATTCGGTTATCTAAAGTTACGGCCTCAGACTGAGACGGACTTTACCGAATGTTTACAAATAACTGCAGGATGAACACCCAAAAGGGTGCCAAAACCCCGATCAAGTGTACTCCAGTAATTTCAAAAAGGCGCCCAAGCAATTCCCACGCAACGTCCTGACCTGTAAAGCCCCGGCGCATTTAAAAGGCCCAACCACTTGAAGGAACAGATGAGCCATTCTTGAGGTTGGCTGCCAACGTCTAGGCAAACAACCACACCACGGGAATTGCGGCAATAAATTCTGTGGTGCGACAACGTCGGAACGGTCCAGCAACGCCCGCTGAGAACATGATAGGATGAAACGACTTCAACGCGGGAAAAGCGGACCATAGCGGTGAGGGACATCAAGTAGCAGAAGCATGATAGGACGTTTTTGCGTTCGGTGATCCATGCGACCGACTCGACTTGCACGGGATGCAGGCCGAAGATGGTGGCGGCGAGCAGCGCGCCGGGGACCCTCAGATAGGAGAGCAACCCGAAGATCAGCAGACTGTTGAGGGTATGCAACAGGACGTTGGTCAGGTGAAAGCCGAAGGGGTTCAGGCCCCACAGGTGGTGTTCAACCCAGAACGTGCTGAAGACCAGCGGGTAATACTGTGGGGTCGCGCCGATATTGAACCACAGGTGCCAGAGCCCCCTTGGCCGATCGCAACGTCTGGTTCTCGGTCACGTAATAACCGTCGTCCCAGACGACCCCCCCCCCATCAGGGACGGGACGTAAGCGATCAACACCGCCGCGAATAGAAACAGCATCCACCCGTTCTCGCGCCTGAACAGGCCCGCGGCGAGCAAGCGTAAACCAGGTTTTCGTGTTGGAGATCCCTCCCGAGGAGAACCGCTCTCCTTGCGCGCGCTTCGGCGGATCTGCCTGGTCTTGCCCTTACCCACATTTCATGTCCACGCGGCCGCGCGAAGCGTCCGGGGGGTTTACTTCAAGGTTGATTCCTGGAATCTCTCGGCGGCCCCTAGAATTTTGGAATCGTAATCCCACTGTCAAAATAGATCAATTGCCCGCTGCTGATCGTCCCATTGGTCGGGTCGTAATAGAAGCTTTCATATCCCCCGTATCCGGCTTTGGCGCCGATCCAAAGCAAATCCGGCCCGACGCTTTCCAAGTACCAATCCCAATGATTTTGAATTCTTAATGATCTTCTCAACTCACGATAAAACTCGCGTGGGCCCCCAACGGGGACCCCGGAAAAAACGTATGACCACTGCCGGCCGATCGGGTTCCACGTGCTGCCCCGCAGGGACTTGCTGTTGAATTCGTCGTAAGGGATGTCGGTCAAATACGCGATGGGCGTTGTCATGAGCGTTCCCATGTGGATGACCGGATCATCTTGCACCATGAGATAATCGATGACCCAAGAGTTGTCCCGATAAACAATAGGCGTGTTAGAGAACCCACCCCCTTCCCCGAGTTGCTCTCCGGCAAGGGGATAATGATTATGATCCACCTCATAGGACTTGATCCCCACCGCCACGGTCCTCATGTCCGCCATCGCTCGAGACACCTTGGTCCGGACCTGGGCCTGGAGAAAGTTAGGAACCGCGATCGCCGCCAGAATCGCGATGATCGCGACAACGATTAACAACTCGATCAAGGTAAACCCCGTGGTCCGAATCTTATTCATGAGCTGCCGCCTCCTGAAATGAGTGAACGTGATTTCCCGTTATGTTCGATCCGACTCGATATTCGCGCGTCCAGGGTTTGGACTCTCTCCGTCAGGAACACTCCTTGGGTTCCGCAATCTCGCTCTCGCGGAAAACCTTGGGCCGAGATTTCCCCGAGGGCCGATCAAACCCATCTGCTATCTCCAAATCCAGATGGGGTTATCCCGCGGATGGGCGCCCTTGGCAAGGATTCTCATCCCGGATTCCTCTTGGGTTGAAACCATGAAGGAGCGATCGGTCGGAATCGCCACTGATCAATTCTTCATCAACACCAACCGAAAAACGTACCTCCCTGCGAATAGTCCGTCTTCTTCAGAATCACCACGATCAGTTCCCCCCCGGATTCCCAGTTCATCCGCCTGGAAGGTGGAATAACCGGCATACTGCACGACCTTTGTCCCGATGATGATCAAGTGCGGTACACATTTAGGTGTTCTGTAAATCTCGAATACGATCGAGAAAAACATACTCCCCCACATACGTTTCATCGACCTCGACCGATCCATGGAGCCGTTCGCGGCCCGGTCTGACCATGGCACGCCTCAACTTGTGCAACCAGGTCCAGGCCGTCTGGTAGCTGCCCAGGCCCAGCACGCGCTGAAGACCGAGCGCGCTGGCGCCGTGCTTCTGGCTGGTCACGAGCCAGATCGCCTGAAACCAAACCCGCAAGGGCTTGCGGGTGCGCTCAAACACGGTTCCCGCTGTAATCGAGATCTCACCACCACACTGGCGACAATGCAGATAGCCCCGCGAGGTGATCCAAGGCGGCGCCTTGCTCCGACAGCGAAAGCATTCATAGCCCTGCGGCCAACGGACGTGAAAAACGTAATTCCGGCAGGCTGCCTCATCCGCAAACCAGCGATCAAACTCCTGGAGATTGCGGGGGTAATCGATGCCTGCCGTGGGTCCGGGCAAGGTTTCCATGTCCCGAGATACTACATGTGGGGGGCACTTGCGTCAAGTGGATAGCCCCCCCTGGGGAATTTCATCGCCGCGACGGGGCGATGCCCGGTCATGGCGTAAAACGTCCCCTGCGGGTGGTTGCTCTCTTCGGTGTGCATCGAGCGGATGAGCGAGAGCTTATCCATGTTCTGGGCGGTGCGAGGTAGGATTTCGGAAATCTGGATGCCGTCGGCGTTGGTCGCGATCGGTTTGAAGCCGCTGTTCTTGGGCTTGGGGTCCCAGGTGTCCATATGGCTGGGCCCACCCTCGATCCACAGCAAGATGCACGCGTTGGCCTTGGGCTTGCCGGCGACCACGCCACTTTTCGCCAGCACCTCGCTGACCTGGAGGTATTGGCCCAAGCCCAAGCCCAACAGACCTAGCGAGCCGACCTGGAGGAATCCGCGACGCGTGATATCGCCGCCGTCACATTTTTTGCAGGTGTGTGGGGCAGAGCTCATCATAAGAGTCCAGGTGGGAAGCTATATCAACTCGGGAATCGGGTGGCCTTGCACGTCGTTCAAGGAGTTGGCGATGTAGACCGGTCGGCCGATGGGGGTCATGTAGGTCTTGGTGTAATCGATGCCGAAGGCTTTGTAGATCGTGGCGAACACGTCGCCCATCGAGGTCATGCGCTCGGTCACGTGGGCGGCGCGTTCGTCGCTGGCACCGATGACCTGGCCGCCGCGAATCCCCCCGCCGGCGATCGCAAGCGACCAGCAATCGGGGTAGTGGTCGCGCCCATGATTGGGATTGATGTCCGGGGTGCGGCCGAACTCTCCCATCACCAGCACGATCGTCGTGTCGAGCAGGCCTCTTTGCTCCAGGTCCTCGAGCAGCGCGGGGAGCGTCCGGTCGAGCGTGGGGGTCAGTTCTTGGCGCATGCGCAGGTTGTTGTTGCCATGCGTGTCCCATTGGCTGTGCGTGTAACCGGACGCGGTCACGAAGCGGCAGCCATGCTCCACCAGCCGCCGCGCGAGCAGCAGGCTCTGACCCACCCGATCGCGGCCGTAGGCGTCCTTGGTCTTGTCGTCCTCTTCGGAGAGGTCAAAGGCCTTCTTCACTTCGGGCGACATGAGCATGCTGAGGGCCTTTTGGTCCAACTCGTCCATCATCCCAAACTCGGCGAGCTTCTCCTTGCGGCGGAAGTGTTGGTCCACAATGTTCAGAAACGTCTGGCGATGCTCGATCATGTCGGAGGTGATGGACTTGGGCAAGACCAAGTCGGGGACGCTGAAGTCCTCCTTGCTGGGGTCGGGCATGACGATCGCGTCGTGCTTGCCGAGGAACCCTCCACCGAAGGCATCGCGGAAGTCGAAGAAATCGACCTCCCACGGGGTCGGAACCAGAATATACTGGGGTAGCTCGTTGCGGGGGCCCAGCTCATTGCAGATAATCGACCCGATACTGGGGAATTTCATCGCCACGCTGGGGCTATGCCCGGTCATGGCGTAAAACGTCCCCTGCGCGTGGTTGGTCTCCTTGGTGTGCATCGAGCGGATCAGCGACAGCTTGTCCATGTGCCGGGCGATGCGGGGCAGGATTTCGGAAATCTGGATGCCGTCGACGTTGGTCGCGATCGGTTTGAAGCCGCTGTTCTTGGGCTTGGGGTCCCAGGTGTCCATCTGGCTGGGCCCGCCCTCGAGCCACACCAGGATGCAGGCGTTGGCCTTGGGCCTGCCGACGGCCGCGCCGCTATTGGCCAGCGCCTCGCTGACCTGGAGGTATTGGCCCAGTCCCAGCCCCAACAGTCCCAGCGAGCCGACCTGCAGAAATCCACGCCGCGTAATATCGCCGCCGTCACATTTAACGCAGGAATGTTTTGGCATAGTTAGACTCCACTCTACCCTTCTCTAATGATTATAAGCGAACTCACGTGAGCCGATCAAGGCCCAAGTGAGCGCTTCGACGCCCTCGCGCCGCGTCGGGCTCGCGGCGATCAGTTTCTCCAAGGCAGCTCTTTCCGTTTCGGTCGGGAAGCGGCACAGGGAGGCCAGGTATAGCTCTTCGATAATGGCCTGGGCACCGGCGTCGCTCTTGACCAATCGATCCACGCGGCCCCCTTCGCGCGCGATCTTCTCGTTATATATTGACCCGGCCCGGCGATGAAGGGCTTGGGCCAATGTCGGTTTTTCCAGTTTTTCGGGCAGGGCCTGGCGGTTGGGGCGGCCGGAGATATCCAGGAACTGGTGCGGCGTCACGTCGGCCAGCAGCTCGATGGCGCGCGTCCCCTTCGCATACGGTCCCCCGCCGACGAACCGGTCCATCTCGAAGACCTCGTCGACGCCGGTCGCCCTCGAGATCGCGTCCAGGTGGACGACCGCGTCAAGCAGCCTGGGGCGGAACCGCGAATAGTTGATCTCGTCGTCCTCATTCGTGGCGTTGGCCTCGCTCGTAAGCTGATAGGTCCTGGACTGGACGATCGTGCGGATGAGGTGCTTGATATCGAAACCGTGCGCGACAAAGTCCTGGGCCAACGCGTCGAGTAGGTCGGGGTGGGAGGGGGGATTGGTGGAACGGAAGTCGTCGACCGGATCGACGATGCCGCGGTGGAAGAAGGCGCCCCAGATCCGGTTGACCGTCGCCCGGGCGAAGAAGGGATCGTCGGGAGACGTCAACCGCCGGGCCAGCTCCATTCTCAGGTCCATGAGTTGGTCAGCGCCGGCCTCCGCCCCGTCCAGGAAGGTGGGGCTGACTTCAGCCTTGGTGCGGGGATGCGTGATGCTCGCGCCGCCGTGACGGCCGCCCAGGCCCTCCGGAAAATCGACCATCAGCCCGTGTTGTTGGACATGGGTGATCTTGCCGAAGAATGCCGTCAGACCCCAGAATTGGTCCTGGCTCCAGGCCTCGAAGGGGTGATTGTGGCACTCGGCGCATTCGAGCCGCACCCCCTGGAATCCGCGGACGACTTCGGCCATCATCTCGTGTGGCTCCAGCATCTCGACGAGCTGGTAGTAATGCTGCGTCGTGCCGGCGTAGCCCTGGGCCGCGATGTGTTCGCGGGCAACCTGATCATAGGGGACGTTTTGCGCGACGCGGTTGCGGACCCATTCCATGTATTGGTGGGTTTTCTTGAGGTTCTGCTGGGCGCTGAAGTGGACGCGGAACAGGTCGGCAAAGCGATAAGCCCAGAACGTCACGTATTCGTCTAACTCGAGCAGCGTATCGATCAGCTTGTCGCGTTTGTCGGGGTCGGGATCGGCGAGGAACTCGCGCACGAGGGCGGGCGGCGGCAGCGTCCCGGCAACGTCCAGGCACACGCGGCGCAGAAACTCCGCGTCGCCCGAGAGGGGCGAGGGGAGGATGTTAAACTTGCGCAGCTTGGCGAAAACGCGCTCGTCGATGAAATTACGCGTTTCGACGTCGGGGTAGTCGGGGATGGTCTCGCCAATGACGCCGACGCGAGCGGTCGCGGCGTGGCCCGCCGCGCGCACCATGACCGAGGTCTCGCCGGTGAGTCCGGCTTGCACGACACCGCTGGAATCGACTTGCGCGACCACCTCGTTATTGGAGGCGAAGATGACTTGATCGGTGACGTCCTCGCGGCGGCCGTTCGAGAGCCGCGCCGTCACCAGCAACTGCCGGCGGCCCTCGGACTGGAGAACCGTTTGGCGCGGGAAGATTTCAATCCCCTCGATCCGGACCGCCGATTCACCGCTTTCCTCCCCGTACGGCGCGCCGTCCTGGATCCATTTCAAGATTTTCTCGTAATCAGGCGAGCCCAGCTCAAAGCGTTTTCCGCCGCC
>CAUZJO010000057.1:0-28845 GCA_963580245.1 Candidatus Sumerlaeia bacterium
GCGTGGAGCGTCCCCGCGACCAGCGCACAAGCGTGGCGCGTTGCTCCGGGGTCAGGGTCAATGGTTGGGCTATTCTCATCGGCATCGTCCTTGCAAGTCATGTTCAAGAACGATACCACAACCCCCAATTATAATCAACTGTAATTATGAGACACTACACTAGCGGGGGACCAACGCGCAAGTGGACGCCGGTCCATTCCACATCACCGGGGTTAAGTGCATGATTCACCTCTTGAAACGTATCGCAGCGGACGTTTGAAGGCAACGCGATTCGCCCAGGCACGACCGGAGAGCGACGGGCGGGTTGCGGACCGACCCTGGCTTGTGCAAACCTAGGCGGATTCGTTGCGAACCCGCCCCTGTTGGGGCGTCAGGGTCGCCTTGCCGGCCGGGGCTCGGGAACCCGTGATCCATCCACTTTGGAACGGACAAATGAAGCGTTCGAGTTTCTTTTTGACATGGTGCTGGGCCTTTCTGGGCCTGATGGTCCGCGTCGCCGCTCAGGACCAGCCCGCGACCGAAGCCGGTCCGGCGCAGCGGGCCCAGTACACGACCAAGGTTGGCGACCGCCTGGCCGTGGCCCTTGCGCCCCGGCCCCTGCCGCCGGAAGAGCGCAAGCTCGTTCAACCGGGCGACGTGCTGGGTCTGTCCTATCACTTTGGCATGGCGGGCGACGAGGAGCCTTACCGGATAGAGATCGGCGACCAGCTCAAGCTCAGTTTCCGCTACAGCCCCGAACTCAGTCAGGACTACCCGATCGCCGTCGAGGGACGCTATTCAGTGCTCAGTCGCGGCTACACCGTGCAGCCCGACGGTGCCCTGGTGCTGGCCGGCCTCGACGCGCCGCTCAAGGTGACCGACCGGACGACGTCAGAAGTCAGAACGATGCTCATGACCGCCTATGAGGACTTGCTCACCTCTCCGGCCTTGGTCGTCAGCGTCGCGCCGCAGCACATCAAGCAGCAAACGTTGAAAGAGCTATTCCAGATGATGGAAAACCGGCCCGTCTCGTTCGTCAGGCGCCCGGTGCCCGGCGACGGCATCCTCAGTCTGCCGCTCGTTGAGGTCCTGGCCTCGGGCCGTTCGGTCAAGGACATCGGCGATGATTTGACCCGGCGATATCACGAGATGGGTTACCGCCGCACCACCGTCAGCGCGTGGTTCGAATCGATTGGCTCCGCCGGCGCCGCTCGACTCGACGGCCTGTGGGCAAGTCAGCTTGGTTCGATTGCTTGCGAGGTCCTGACCGGCGGATCGATCTCGCTGCCTTTCATCCCTGACTTCGCCGCCGTGGGCAAGACGCTAGAGGCGATCGGCGAAGAGCTGTCCGGTCTCTATGCTTCGCGCGGGATTCAGGGCGTGGAGGCAACGGTTTGGGTCGAACAGAGAGGGGCGCGCTAACACGCAAAGAGAGCAATGGGGGCATACCCATCAGCCAAACCAAGCAGGTATACCATGAATTTCGTGCTCGTGCTCGTCAATCGTAATCGAAATCTTATCCGGATCTCCGACATACAACAATAGGTCCAAAGGTCCTATAACAACCCCCCCCGCAATCAATCGAAGCATCGAAAGAACCAAACCGCCCGCACATCATGAATCAAACTCCCCAAACCCCTCCACCGATCCCGCGCGCCGAAGTCCAATCCGCCGTCACGCTAGTCGATTTCTTCCACGTTTGGTATCGCTATCGAGTCGCGTTTAGCGTCGGCATCTTGCTGATCAGTCTGGTCACGTTCGTCTGGACCAAATTCTTCAAGGTGAAGTATTACCGGGCCGAATGCACGTTTATCATCGGCCGCCAATTCACGCCCGAGTCGATGCTCGGCCTCTCTGAGATGGAAGTCTTCCAGGAAAACCAGAACCAGCAGTTTCAAACGGTCAAGAACTCGCTTTTGGCCGAACAATACCTGCTTTCGGACGGAGTGATCCTGGAGACGGTCCAACAACTGAAATCACCCGGGGACGGAGAGCCGGCCATTGACGTGGCCGAGCTGCTCAAGATTCGCCAGAACGATCCCAAAGTCCGCGACGCGTTGCTCGTCAGGAGCATGCGCGAGGACCTGCTTCGCGTGAGCCAACTTCAGACCAGCGGCATCTCCTCGATCAGCGCCGAACTGCCCGATGCAAAGGCCGCCGCGCGCTTCGTGAACGTCGCCATGGGCATCGTCCAACAGAGGTTTATCGATCAGGTTTTTCAATACTGGGATCACGCGTTGGAAAGTTATGAAGGCGAGCACGAAGATGAATCCGAACTACGCGATCAGTTGACCCATCAACTGAAGGACCTGAATGTGAAAAACTTCTACGACAAAATCGAGACCGTGGAACAAGCGCGCAAGTTGTTGGAGAGGCGACTGAATTTGAACGCGAATCGCATCGCGGAACTGGAAGCGAAGATCAAGAACCTGCGCCAGGCCACCGGTGAAGAGACGAGGAAGGCTTCGCAGCCGCTGCAGGTCATTCGTGAAGCCGTTGCGCCTCTCAAGAAGAGCCGACCCAAGACGATCCTCAGTACACTGATGGCCGCGGCTTCTTTCACGTTTATCTTCCTGATCGGCCTGGTTTTCGCCGCCGCTTTCCAGGCCCGACCGAGCTGACCCCACGTTGCTCCGAAAGAAGATAGATGTCTGAGAAGCGAGTCATGACGGTCGTGGGGACACGGCCGCAGATTATCAAAGCGGCCGTGCTCGAACGCCGCCTGGCCCGGATGGCGCCCCGCCCCTTCGAGAACATCCTGATCCACACCGGCCAACATTACGACGCCGGCATGAGCGAGTGCTTCTTCCGCGAGTTGGGTCTGCCGCAGCCGCGCGCCGAACTCGGCGTCGGTTCGGCGCCGCCGGCCGATCAGCTCTCCGACATCATGAAGGCCCTTGCCCCGTGGATCGAACGCGAGGCGCCCCATGCGGTGCTCGTCGTGGGCGATACGAACTCGACGCTGGCGGCCGCGTTGGTCGCCGCCCACATGGACGTTCCGATCGTGCACGTCGAGGCGGGCGAACGGATCTTCCGACGCCGCCGCGTCCCCGAGGAGACCAACCGCGTGGCGACCGATCACCTGGCCTGGCTGTGCTTGACCGCTTCGCGCCAGGCCGACCTCCATCTGCGGCGCGAAGGCATGGCGCGCCGGAGGGTGCGTTTCACCGGGGATCTGCTTTATGACTTGTTTCGCTGGGCAACCGCGCGGAACGACACGGCAAAGGCAACCCTGGACACGTATGGGCTCGCGGCCGATGGGTACCTGCTGGCGACCATCCACCGGCCCGAGAATACGGATGATCCACGGCGGCTGCGGGGCTTGCTGGAAACGCTGGACCGCGCCGAATTGCCCGTCCTGCTGCCGGTCCACCCGCGGGTGCGCGCCCAGCTCAAAACGAACCCTTACAAGCCGAGGGGCCGCCTGATGCTGGCCGATCCGGTGGGATATCTGGACATGGTCGGCCTGCTCGCGCGGTGCCGGCGTTGCGTCTCGGATTCGGGTGGGGTGATTCGCGAGGCCTACTTCGCCGGCAAGCCGTGCGTGGCACCGATGGAGACCAGTTGGTGGACCGAGATCAGCGCCCTGGGCTGGTCGT
The DNA here is from genome assembly GCA_963580245.1 of Candidatus Sumerlaeia bacterium. GTDB lineage: Bacteria > Sumerlaeota > Sumerlaeia > MVZB01 > MVZB01 > CAUZJO01. Next base: position 3,579 of record CAUZJO010000057.1, read on the forward strand.
TGGAGGTCGGCACGGACCTGGAACGGTTGGCCCGGGCGATCGCGGAGTTTGACCCGCCCGGCTCGCACCGGCCCGATCTGTTCGGCGACGGCGACGCCGCGGGCAAGATCATCGAGGCGACGGCGCAAATGATAGAGGAAGGGTCCACTGATGGCCCCTGGTCGGACCCGCGCGGGCCCGCGACGAAGACCGATGTCGGGTCAGGCTCCCACTCGCCCGGTCAAGCCACGTCGGCGCCGCGGTCGCGGCGAGCCTTCGCCCTCAGGGCCCACGGCGAATTGCTTGAAAATATCAAAGGGCGCGGATACCGCTTCGCGTGTTTCGAGGAGGCCGAGGGGTTGCTCGGCGGCGGGGAACGGTTCGTCTTGATGCGCCATGACATCGACATGGACCTGGCCGGTGCCTGGCGCATGGCCCGACTCGAAGCGGACGCGGGCGTGCGGGGGACCTACTTCGTGATGTTGCGCAATTCATTCTACAATCCCTTTTCCGCCGAGGGGACGCGCCTGGTCACTGAGATCCTGGCGATGGGCCATCAACTGGGCCTGCACTTCGATTGCTCCGCTTACGACGGCTTGGGCGCGTCAAGCCTTTCGGAAGCTTGTCAACGCGAGGCCCGGATGTTGGCCGAATGGTTCGAAGATCGGTTCATTTCTCAGGACTCGATTCGGGTTGTGAGTTTTCACCGGCCCAGTGAATGGATCGTGCAAGGCGACCTCCGGTTGGAACCTCCTTTGATCCACGCGTATATGCGGCGTTTCACTCAGGAGATGAGCTATTTCAGCGACTCGCGTGGTCAGTGGCGTCACGGGCATCCGCTCGAGAGCAAGGCCCTGGCCGACGGGCGGCCGCTGCATATCCTGGTCCATCCGATTTGGTATGGCGACGTGCCCTCGGACCCGGTCGAGGCGCTGGACCGCTTCGTGGACCACACGCTCAGCCGCACGCGACGGGATCTGGCCGCCAACTGCGAAGTGTATCATTTCGTCGATAAACGCGATGGGGATTGGGAAGACGACGTTTGCGACAACTTGGGCGAGGACTGACCATGAGCGGCACGCCCAACCCCACCCGGCGCAAAGTCGGCATCGCGGGTTGTAAACACACCACCCTTGAGCTGATCCGCGCCCTCGGCCGTTACGGGATCGCGTTGGATCATTGCATCACGATCGATCCCGAACGGGCGCGCGGGCATGAAGTCTCGGGATACCTTGACTTGCGGCCGCATCTCGAGGATCTCGAAATCCCTTGGACGCTGGCGGAGACATACAGCCTCAAGGCCGACGGGGACCAGCGCCGGATCAGCGCACTCGGCTTAGACCTGTTGCTCGTCATGGGCTGGCAGCGTTTGATCCCGGCTTGGCTGCTCGAGATCCTGCCGCTGGGGGCCTTCGGGATGCACGGATCGAGCAAACCGCTGCCCCACGGCCGCGGCCGCAGCCCGCTGAACTGGTCGATCATCACCGGACGCGACACGTTCCATACCCATCTGATCCGTTACACGCCCGAGGTGGATGCCGGTCCGATCGTTGGCCGCGTCCGGTTTGACATTAACCCCCACGATACGGCGCTGACGCTGCACAATAAGAACCAGATCGCGATGGTCCGGCTGCTCGTCGAGAAATGGCCGAACTTGATCTCGGGTAGGTTGAGAACAACGCCGCAACCCGCCGAAGACGCCTCTTACTGGCCCCGCCGCCGGCCCGAGGACGGCCTGATCGACTGGGAAGCGAGTGCCGAAGATGTCTGCCGGCTCGTTCGGGGGGTCACTCGGCCTTTTCCGGGGGCGTTTGCTTATCTCGATGATGACGCGAGCAAAAAGGTGATGATCTGGCAAGCCCAGCCGTTCGATCGCCAGCTCGACTATCCCCAGGCCCTGCCCGGCGAGATCACCGAGGTCTTCGATGACGGCACGTTCGTGGCGCGCTGCGGCGAGTCGACGGTCCTGGTTACCGAAAGTGAAGGCCATGAGTTCGGCCTGCAAGATGTGGGCCACCGTCTGGGCCGGGCGGGCGTCCCGTGCAAGGAGTGGCCGACCCTTCCGGAATGACCACCTCCCCCGATCCTTGCCGGGTATGGATCAGTTTGGGAAGTAAACGTCGCTTCGATGAAGGATCCCCATTTGGGTGACGAACGGCTCTCGGCTCCCGTCCCTCGTCCTCGTAATCGGTCTTTTTTTGGCCACAACTGGGATGGGCCGAGATGATGTATCGATTACGAGGACGAGGGACGGGAGCCGAGAAGAGCGTGGGGGATACCAAGCCTATCGCGCAGGCATTGTGGTGTTTGAAATGTTTGTGGTTATGTCGGCCTTGCCTCTACGCCAGTCCCGTCACCTTCCGCACTCCCGTTTCTGAATTACACCCTCCTCCCCAGATTTCCTTTTCTCCCCTGGCGAGACCGTATATACTCCGCCCATGAATGAAAGCTGGCGGGGGAGAGTCGGCAAATTCGGGAGATCGTAGTTTTACCTTATGGGAAAAGTCTGTCTTGGCATCGTCGGCCTCGGGAAATGGGGGCATAATCAGGTCCGCGTGTTCTGCGGGCAACCCCGGACCAACGTGAAATATATCCATGACACAAGCCGCGAGGCCGTGGACCGGCATCTCGAGCAATATCCTTTCCTCAAGGCCGCGCGATCGTTCGAGGAGATTCTCGAGGACCCCCAGGTCCAGGCGCTGGTCATCGCCACGCCGGCCGCGACGCATTACGAGCTGGCCCGCCGCGCCCTGGAGGCGGGCAAGGACGTGTTGGTCGAGAAGCCGATGACGGTCGATGTGGCACAGGCCGAGCGGCTGTGCGAGCTCTCCGAGCAAAACGGCCGACTCTTGCAGGTGGGGCATCTGCTCCTGTTTCACCCCGCCGTCCAATTCATCCGGCAAATGATCGACGCGGGCGAGCTGGGCGATATTTATTATCTCTACAGCCAGCGCGTGAACCTGGGGGTGGTGCGCAGCGATGAGAACGCCTTGCTGAGCCTCGCTCCCCACGACGTTTCGCTGAGCAATTTCCTGCTCGGCGCCTCCCCCAAGCAGGTCCAGGCCTCCGGCGGCAGCTATCTCCAACCAGGGATCGAAGACGTCATCTTCGTCACGCTGACCTACCCCAACGGGAGCATCGCCCATTTGCACGTCTCGTGGCTCGATCCGCATAAGGTGCGCCGGCTGACCATCGTCGGCTCACGCAAGATGGTGGTCTTCGACGACATGCAGACAACCGAGAAAGTGCGGCTTTTCGACAAGGGCGTCTCGCGACTGGATTACGAGAACTTCGGCGAGTTGCTCTCGGTGCGCACCGGCGATATCCTGATTCCCAGCGTGCCCAACACCGAACCGCTGCGGCTGCAGGCCCAGCATTTCCTGGACTGCGTGCGCGAACGCCGCCGCCCGCTGGTTGACGGGCGCCAGGGGCTGGAGGTCGTACGAGTGCTTGAAGCGGCCGGGCAACAATTGTAAGATGTCCGATTCATCGACATGCGCCGTAGTCACTCGACGCGATCCCAACCGCAATGAGGCATTGACGATTTGTCTTCTTCTCGCGCCGGACAGCCCGCGACCTCGACCCGATCGATCGACCCGATCGGCGCCGGTTCTCATGGGATTGAGGAGCCCGCGCCGGCCGAGAAGGCCATCCAACTCTCCATTGTCGTCCCCATGTACAATGAGCAGGAGACCATCCAGAGAACGGTGGAGCGGATCGGCGAGACGATGGAGGCCTTCAAGGAAGGCTCCTGGGAGCTGATTCTGGTCAACGACGGGAGCGTGGACGACACCTGGGAGATCGCCAAGCGGTTGGCGCTCCGCCCCGAACACCCCAGCCTGCGCGTGACCGGATACGCAAAGAATCGGGGACGCGGCTATGCCCTGCGCGCCGGATTCGCCCTGGCGCGCGGCGAGTGGATCGTCGCGACCGACGCCGACCTGAGCTACGAACCCGCTTATATTCTCCAGATGACCGATATCCTGCGCGACGAGCAGGACGTGGACATGGTCCTGGCCTCGGCCTACATGCCCGGCGGCGAGGTTCAGAACGCCCCGTTCGAACGCTACCTGAGCAGCCGGCTGGGCAATATCCTCCTCAGTTGGTTCATGTCGGGGGGTGATCGGAAGGTCCATACCATCACTTGCGTGTTTCGGGCCTACCGGCGCAAGGTGCTCGATGACCTGGAACTGGAATCCGAGGACAAGGACATCCACCTGGAGATCCTGTCCAAGGCGATGATGCTCGGCTACCAGTTCAAGGAGATCCCGGCCACGCTACGCTGGCGGCAACACGGCGCCTCGAAGTTCCGCTTCGGCACCACCGCCATCTCGCACTTGATATTCGCGCTGTTTGAACGGCCGATCATCGTCTTCGGCCTGTTGGGCATGCTGCTGCTGGGGTGCAGCTTCGCCGGGATGGTCTATCTGCTTTTTATTCATTTTCATCCGGCCCTCGAGATCACGCCAGGCCGGCCGATTCTGACCCTGATCGTCCTAGCCTTTCTGGGCGGGATACAGCTGCTCTCGTTCGGCATCATCGGCACCCAGTTCGTCAACCTACGCAAGGAGATTATCCGCATCCAGCGCCGACTGAAGGAAATGGGCCCGCGGCGTTAGTTGAACCCGTCCCAGCGCTATTTCCGATTGAATGGGTCCTCGCGGATGGGCCTTATGGGGCCGGAGGTGATGGATGTCCAGGCCCCGCTTGGTTCTAGTCACGTTGGAGAACTTTAGCGAGACGACCGGCCAGTCGGTGCGGCTCGGCTGCCTGCTGCCTTGGCTGGCTCGCTGGTTTGACGTGACCCTGGTGGGCCGCCCGCAGGTCCTGCCCGGGCCCGTGGGGGACGCGGTCGGGCAATTCATCGAACTCCCGCTCCCCGGCGAGCCGCGCCCCCTGGCTTGCTTCTTTCATCCGTTCGGGCCTTTCCGCCTCATGCGTCTCAGGGCGGCCCTCGGCCGGCTCCCGGCCCGCCACGCGATTCTTTACGCCGATTCCATCCTCCTGGGCGACATGTGCCGGGCCACCGGCGCCCGCGGGAGGGTCGTCGAGCTGAATGGGATCATCAGCGAGGAGTTTCGCGGCAAGGGCCTGCGCGCGAGCGGATGGCTTTACCATGTCCTGAGACGCTGGGAACGAGCGGCCCTCGGCCGGGCCGACCGGCTGATCGTCGTCAGTCGGTCCATTGCCCGCTTCTTGGCCGAGTCGTTCGGATTGGGAGAGCGGGTTTCGGTGGGCGATCGGCTCACAATTTTGGGCAACGGGGTCGATCCGGCCCTTTTTCACCCGCAAGTGGACGGGACGGCCATCCGCCGCGCCCGGGATTGGGGCAGCTGCCCGGTGGGTGTTTTCGTCGGCACGTTCCGTCCCTACCACGGCGTCGAGAACCTGATCGCCATGCTGCCCCTCGTTCTCGAGCGCAGGCCTGATTTCCGACTGGTCCTGGTCGGCGCGGGGCCACGACGACCGGCCTGTGAAGACCTGGTCCGCAGGCTGGGTTTGGGGCGGTCGGTCGAGTTCGCCGGTCCCGTCGCTCACGAGGAGACCCCCCGCTGGATCGCCGCCGCCGACCTGGCACTCTACTATCCCGACTTCCGTGCCGGTGCGGGCGGTTTCTTGTTCGATCCGATCAAGTATTATGAGTACATGGCCGTCGGCAAACCGGTGGTGACGATCCGCGAACCAAACTTGGCCCAGGCGGTTTCCGAAGCCGCGATCCTCACCGAAGCCGGCCACCAGGCCTATGCCCAAGCCGTGCTCGAACTGCTGGATGACCCCCCGCGGATGGCCGACGTGGGCCGCATCGGCGCCGAGTACGTCCTGCGCAACCATACCTGGGAATCCGTTGCGCGCGAGATCGCGAATTTTTGCGGCGTCGAGCCCGATTAGTGGTCCATGAAATACATCTTCGCCAGACAGACGTAGAGAAAGATACGCTGGGCGGCCGGAGGAATGGTCAGGTTGGTCCTGAGCACCTGGATTGGCCCGCGCGCCAACCGAACGGTCGGCGGATAGAAATTCTCGCGAGCCGAGTAACGCCAGCGCCACTCGCCTGGGCCAGTGACCAGCCCGTAGCGGCTGATCCCGACCGAAGTGAGAATCGAGACAGCCAGCGGACTCACGAGGTGATTTGGGGTCTTCTCGATTGATCTGTACCGGATTAACGTTGCATACTCAAATCCGGTGAGTAGAATCAAAAATTGAATTCCCGGTCCGGCGGATCAGCCCCATAAGGGGGAGAAGCGTGGTTTATTGAAGACCGAGAGCCGCCTCCGGCATGGGTATTGGCGCACGCAGCTTCGATCCCAACTTTCTGTATGTGGGCTTACTAATTCTACCGTATCGCTGATTAGAGCGATCCGTCCTAAACATGTGTTAGCTGCGAGGAATTACCATCGAATGATTCACGATTGGGATGCAGGATAAGAGTCATGATCGGCGGGAGGCACTATCCAAACGCACCCATCACTGAGGCGGTCATCGATCTACGGGTCAAACAACGCGCAGAGTTGAAACTTGAAGAGGTGGAAGCGGTACGCTCCGAACACAAAGAGGATTATCCCAAATCAGAGGAAGTATATGAAGCTCGTGGAATCATGCAAGTTGGGGTAGGCGCCGCATCAGCTTCCGCGTGACAGCGCCAGATCGGTTTCAAATTCACGAGCGCGCACGGTAAGTATATATGGCAATCGCGTGTAAATGGTTTTACTCTCGGCCGTCTCACGCCGTACGAGAGTTGGGAGCCATTTCGACATGAGGCGCGCCGGCTGTGGGACCTGTATCGCCGGGGTGTTCAACCGGTGGGCGTGGAGCGAATGGCCGTTAGATATATCAACCGGATTGATATGCCGACGGCTGACAAGATCGAACTTAAAGACTACTTTCGGACGTCGCCTGAATTATCCCCCGACCTTCCTCAGCGTCTCGAAGGATTCGTGATGCAGCTAAGAATTCGGAAAGAGGAGCTGAAGGCCCAGGTGTTGATCAACCAAACAGTCATTCCGCCGGCTCGCGAAGGCGTCGTTTCCGTCGCTCTCGATATAGACTTATTTCGAATCGAAGACGTCCCAAATTCCGAGCGGGAAATCTGGGAATGTTTTGAACATCTACATGACAGCAAAAATCAGATCTTCGAAGCGTGTATTACCGACAAAACGAGGGAGCTAATCGGATAATGTCACCCTTTATTGTTCCAACGACAAATGTTCCACCGCCGGTCGCCGAAATCCGTCCCTTCCAAGAGTCGAAGGAATTACCGGCTGCTTCCGGTGAAGAGGGCATCAAGCTCGATGCCCAGCTTGACGTGGCATTGCGTCACTTGTTTGATCGATTGGATAGCGGGGCCATTCCAGATGACGTGGAAGACGCGGATTATCGCCTTGTTCCATTGAAGAGGATTGGGACAGTGCGAGTGCGGTACAAGCGAGTAAGGCCGCTATTGCCTCCACGAATCGAACCAGAAGATGACCAATGAGCGATGCGTGGTGGATATCGGTGAACGGACCCTATTTGGCGCAGGGTGATTTGCTGCCTGATTGCCGAATGCCCGTCTTTGATGAAGAGCTTGTACCCAATGAGGAGGGAGAGCCGTATGAACATGAACTCGTTCAAGCTCGGCTGATCGTCGTTACCCAAAGCTGCGATTTAGAGAATAAAAAGGCCGAATTCGTTGCGCTCTGTCGGGTTCATACGCTGCCGGAGTTCGAGGAATTTAATCCAGAATACGACAGCAAAAGTCAGTGGGAGAATGTTCGTAAAAGGCGTAAAGTGGGATTGTACCTTCTTGCGTCGCCTCATTCTCCTGGGGATAATCGTGCGGCCCTGGTCATTACATTCAATCAGATTCTCAGTCTTCCTTTCGTTTACGTGACAAGACATGCCAGTTCACTCGAAAACCGATGGCGTCTACAGTCACCGTTTCTTGAACATTTCTCCCAGGCGTTTGCCCGCTTTTTCATGCGGGTCGGTTTGCCCTCGTCGATTCCCCCTTTCAAATGAAACCACGCAACCACGTTGATCCTCCATCTATCTATAATCCAAAACTATGATCACCCTCGAAATGCACCAAATGCTCAACGCGACAATGGGTGGTCACGATCCGAGATCGAGGTCCCATCCTCCACCTCCCCATGGCGATTATATCGCCCAGTAACTCACGTTGCCACGGCTCCATGGATAGTTGGCTAAAATCGGGTTAGGCTCGAGGTTAAGGAGTGTAAGAAGGAGATGAAATACCTGCCGCCGGCTTTGGAGACGTTGATGGGGGAGTTGGCTCGGTTGCCTGGGATCGGGCGGCGGGGGGCCGAGCGGATGGCGTTGCATCTGCTCGAGGCGCCCGCCGACCAGGCCTCGGCGCTGGCCGCGTCGATCGAGACGCTGCGCCGCGAGGTCCGCGCCTGCGGGTCGTGCGGCAACTGGACCGAGGGGGAGACTTGCCCGATCTGCTCGGACATCGGGCGCGCCAATGGGCAACTCTGCGTCGTCGAGCGGCCTTCGGACCTGTGGGCCTTCGAGCAATCGGGCGCTTACGGGGGTCGATACCACGTGCTGGGGGGGACGCTCTCGCCGCTGGCCGGCGTGACGGCCGAGGACCTGCGCATCGCCCAGCTCGAACGGCGCATCGGCGAGGAGGCGATCAGCGAAGTGATCCTGGCCACCAACGCCAGCGTCGATGGCGACGCCACGGCCCACTACCTCGCGGCCCGACTGGCGCCTCTCGGCGTCCAGACCACCCGCATCGCACAGGGCGTCCCGCTGGGTGGCCACCTCGACTACGCCGATCCGGGGACGCTACGGCTGGCACTGGAGGGCCGCCGGCCGCTCCAAGGGTGACAGTTGTTCATAAGGAGAGCTGAGAGTGGAAGCACGGTGAACCAGTACAGCGGGGCTTACTTCGGACCAACCATCGGATGAAGTTCTGATCCCATTCGTATTCGAGGAGATAAGAGATGAAGAAACCCAAAGGGCCAGAATTCTCGAGATTCATCATGCCCCTTCTTGAAGCCTTGGGACGTTTGGGCGGTTCAGGGAGATCAGCCGAAGTTATAGACCTGGTACTGGACCAACTGGGAATTCATGAAAAGGACCAAGCAAGAACCCTGAGAAATGGGCAATCGAGAGTGAGACATCAAGTAGGTTAGGCTCGCTTTTATCTTGTGAAGGCTGGCCTGGCTCAGTCATCTCAAAGAGGAGTTTGGTCGTTGACTGATGAAGGACGTACGGCTGATCTCTCCGATGACGACATGATTCGGCTTGTTAAGGATGTCCAGTCACAAATCCCCAAAAGAAGAGCCATTGGCAGAGTCAAAAAAACTACAGATAGTGACGTGTCAAATTCGGATCAAGCTTTTACAGATGAGACGTATAGAGACAACTTCCTCGAAAAGTTAAAGTCTATATCGCCGGGAGGATTCGAGCGGATTTGTCAGAGGCTTCTACGTGAATCGGGGTTCGAGCAGGTAACTGTAACGGGGAAGAGTGGCGATGGAGGCATCGATGGGCACGGAATCCTCGAAATAAATGCATTCGTCAGCTTCAAAGTGCTTTTCCAGCGCAAACGCTATGAAAAATCGGCTACGGCCTCCCATGTTCGTGACTTCAGAGGAGCAATGGCGGGGGAGGGCGGATAAAGGCATAATCATGACAACAGGAAGTTTTACGACCGACGCAAAAAGAGAAGCAAGAAGAGATGGCGTTCATCCAATTGAACTTGTAGATTCATAAAAACTGGTTGATATGTTTTAGAAATTGAAACTGGGTCTGTTGCCTAAGAAGGCTTATGAAATCGATGAGGATTTCTTTCGGGATTATCAGTGGCGGCCATGATTCTAAGGTTCTGGCGAAGGAATCTAGAAATGAAGCTGGGTCTTCTTGCGCGCCCGTGCGGACGAATTAGGTGGCTACAAACCGGTTCGACCATCCAACAGTTTTTCATTCGGCCACCGTCAGCGGCTCGTCGCTCTGATCATGGAACCGATCGTCCCAATCGCTGACGACCCGTAGCGAATACTCGCCGCCGGCCTCAAGGGTGGGGAGCCGTACGGGGTCGGTCTGGGGCCCTGGATCATCTTTGGCCCTCGTTCCCTCGCCCAGATCGGCCACCTTGCGATCCGAACGCCACAGTTCGAAGCGCACACGGGTCCAGTTCTCGAGGCCGGTCTGCCAGCGGACCTCGAGCGGGGCGCCCGAGCGCAATGCCGGGCCGCCGTTGGGTTCGATGAGCAATATCTCGGGGTAAGAGACGCGCAACTCCCCGAAGACCGCCGGCCCGGAGTCTCGCGGCGGTGTGATCAGGATACCGTCGACGCCCCGCGCCCAAAGCTCTTCGGGCAGTTCGAGCGGCTGGATCGGCATCGGAAGGATTGCGGAGGTGTTGGTCTTGGCACTGATCAGCTCCTCCTCGCCGCGCCGGATGCTGACGTCGTATGCGTATCTCCCGTCCACGGTCAGCTCGATCTGGTTGATCCAAACCGGCTCCTTGAATTTGAGCAGCAGCCCCTTTTCCGGATCGATCAGGTGGTTGGCGGGGTTTTCGGGGATCAGGTTGTTTGCGATCGATTTGAGGTTGGGCTCGACCGCCAGCTCGTAAGTGTAAGGATCCGCGAAACGCGGTCTGTCGATAAGGTGGTCATACCGGCCCAGGTTGAACGCCGCGATCGTTTTGAACCGCTTGAGGGTGAAGAGCCTGCCGCGAGTCAGCAGCGAGAGTCTGTCGTGGTATTCGGCCAGGTCTTGGTCGGCCAGATGGGTCACGCCGGTCTCCAAGGCCTGGACGTAGCCCTCGGGGACGTGGCGGGTCATGTGGCCGATGCGCCAATAAGGGTTCTGCTTGGCCGGCAGCCGCGCGAGCAACGGGTCAAGCAGGGCGTAGCGGTCGATGATGTGGTCATCGGGCCGGCGGTTGAAGCCGTACATGCCCACCCAGTCGCGGATGGAGACGGTTCGGGTCGGCACGACATCCGCCCGAGCTTTGCGCGGCCATGACGGACGCCGAAAGTCGGAGTTGCGGTTCATGCGCAGTAGACCGAGGACGCTGTAATAGAACGCGCGCTCATCGGCGATTCCGTTGCGGTCGACGTAGGCGAAGCTCTCGCTGCTTTGAAACGGCTGTTCATTGAGCAGCGGACGGTTGGCGGTATTAAGACCGATCATCACCGCGACCAGCGCCAGGCCGGCCGTCGCGGGTTTGGGGAGTTCGAGGCGCGATAGAAGCACGATGCTCGCGATGAGGGGCGTCGATAGGAAACGGCCGGTCATGAAGTCCCCGCCGATTTGCACCACGTACAACAGATAAAGCAGGACGCCGAAGGCGAGCGGGAAGAGCGACCAAGTTCGGGTGAACAGGGTGAGGAGAATCGAAATCGTGATGACGAACAAGGTGATGGGATCGAGACTGAGCGAATTCAATAAGTAATAGAAGCCCTGCTCGATCATGGCGAGGGCCGGCAGCCCCGTGAAGACCTTCGCGTAAGCCGTGTTGGGCAGCGGGAACCCGTAATATATCAACGAGAAGGCCTCCCAGATGATGAGCGGCATGAAACTGAACAAGACCCGCATGAACGAAAACCCGCGGCGGTGCTCACAAAATACGATGAGCAAAGACGGCAGATAGAGAAAGACGATATCGATCCGGTTGAGCATCGCGAGCGAAGCGAGGAGGCACAGCCATTGGACGCGGCGCGCTCGTTCGATGCGTGAGAAGTAGACGGCGAAATAGACGACCACGAGCAGATGGCTCAACGGGTTCTCGAGCCCCGAGGTCGAGTAATCCACAAAAGCCTTCGACAAAGGGAGAATCCCCACGGCGAGGATGGCGCTGAGGGGGGCGCGCGCGATCCCGAACGCGAGGACCAGCGCCATGGCCGCCGACAGCAGCATCGAAAGCCCGATCGTCGTAAAATAGAATTCGCGAAAGATGAAGTAGTTGAACGTCAGAAGGACCATCCACAGCGGGTGCGTATAGGACTGGACCCGTTCGGCTGCGTTGTAACTCAGCCCGTAACCATGAACGAAATTCGTGACGGTGCGAAATGTGATGTACGCGTCATCGCCGAGCCACGCATTGCGCGTGATGATAAACACATAGAAGAGAACGAAGATGAGGATGACGGCCGTCCATTGGGACCGCTCTTGATGGTTCGCTTCCGTGTTGTTCATGGCTGAGTTCGCCGGCGGCGCGAGATGCGATGGATGATGATGTGAACCGGCGCGCATATCTTATTCAGCCCCGCATGGGCGGTCTAGCCCAAACTCGATGAGGTCAAGTCCGACGCGTCATCAACGATGGTCAGCGGGCCATCGCACTCATCGTAATAAGCGTCATCCCAAGCGCTCACCACCCGAAGCTGGTAATCATCGCCCGGCTCCAGTTCGGGCAACGTGATCCAACTGGTTACCGGGCCGACATGCGAGCCGTCATCCCACGCCGTGCCGATTTCAGACACGCGTTCGCCTGCCCGCCACACTTCAAAACGCACCGACTTACCGCCGATTTCACGATTAATCTGCCAGCGGATGGCCGGTTTGGACCCCGCAACGATGGGCTTATAGCCGTTGGGTTCGATCAGAAGGAGATCGGGTCGGCGGATGCGGACGTCCCTCAATACGGCGGGTTTGGTCTCTTCCAGTGGCGCGATGCGGATTCGGTCAAGCCCCCGCGCCCATGCCCGTTTAGGCAAGTCAAAGGCGTGAACGATCATCGGTTCGTCGCCGGGAGGATCGACCGTCTCCCGGGCGATCTCCTCATCTTTGATAAAGTAGCTGACCTGGTATCGGTTCCGAGAGTCGAGCGTCAACTCCACCGTCGCGGGCCAGACGCCTCCCACGAACGTCAATGACAAGGCCCCTTTGGGCGAGATGGCGTGGAAAAGGCCGCCGCGCTCCTCGGACTCCGAATCGATCGGCGTCCGGGCCGGGTCGATCGCGAGATCGTAAGTGAAAGGGTCACGGTACCTCCCCTTGTCAATCAGATGGTCGAACGAGCCGAGGTTCAAACGCACAATGAGGCCCAAGCGCTCGATACTGAAAAGTTCCCCACGCGTCACGATGCGCAGCTTATCGTAATACTCGGCCAACTTGGGGTCGGTCAGGCGGTTCTCGCCGCTTTCCAGGGTTTCTTGATAGCCCTCGGGAACGGTACGTTTCATGTGACCGATCCGCCACAGCGGTTCGTGCCGGGCTTGCATCCGGGCCAACAGCGGATCAACCAGGGCGTAAACATCGACAAGATGGTATCCCGCGGCGACCGAATATCCGAACATCCCGATCGATTCGAGGGCCATGATGACGGGGGGGGCCACCGTCTCGTCACCCACCCGCGGTTTCCGTATCGGCTTGTGTAGCTCGAAGTTGCGATTCAATCGAAGCAGACTCATTTCGTCATAATAATAGCCTCTTTCGTCGGCGATGCCGTTGCGATCGGCGAACTCTTGTTTATCGTGGGGCCGAAAATGGTACACGTTGAGGAGCGGATGGCGTTGATTCCCCAAACCGAGTAGCAGCAAGATCAAGCCCAGCGCGATCGCGGCGCGAGCTGTGAACGGATGGCGGGCAAGGACCACCACCGAGACCAATAGCGGCGCGGTCAGGAAGCGACCGCTCATGAAATCGCCGCCGATCTTTAGAATGTAGGCCAGATAAAGCATCACGCCGATGATGACGGGGACATGAGCGCGCCGCCGACCGTGAACGGTGACGACAATCGACGCGGCGATGACAAATAACGTGATCGGATCAAGATTGAGCGAATTTAGGTAATAGTAGAGTCCCTGCTCGAACAGCAAGAAGCGGGGGAAATCGGTGAAGACCTTGGCGTACGCGGTGTTGGGCAGCGGGAAGCCGTAATAGATCAGAGAGAACGCCTCCCATAGAACAAACGGCGTAAAACCCGCCGCCAGGGCCAGGATCGGAAACTTGCGCCGATGCTCCCAACACTTCACCGCGAAGGAGGGAGCGATGAGCAGGACGATGTCCAGGCGGTTGATGAGGGCCAACGCGGTGGTCAGGGCAAGCCATGGGATTTGACGGCGACCGGTCATTGGCGAAAAGTAAACGGCGAAATAAACCGCGAGCAACAGATGGGTCAGCGGGTTCTCCAACCCTGAGGTGGAGTAATCCACGTAGGCCTTGGACAATATCAGCACACCCCCGGCCAGCAACGCCGCTCGCGCCGACGTGGCGATCTTGAAGACCATCACCAGCGCCGCCACCGAGACGGCGGCCGACAGGGCGATCGTGGTCAGGAACGTTTCGCGAAACAGGAAATAGTTGAGCGAGAGCAGGAACATCCACAACGGATGCGTATAGGCTTGGACCCGCTCGCCGATATTGTAATTCGGTCCGTGGCCGTGGACGAAATTCGCCACGGTCCGCAGCGTGATGTAGACGTCGTCGCAGAGCCAAGCGGTCCGCAGGACCGTGAACGCGTAGAGTGAGATCAGCGCGAGAAGGGTGACCTGGGTCCAATCCGTTAGTCTCTGGCCGGTCCGGCTGGCGTCCTGCATCAAGGTTCCGCCGTCGCGTCCTCTTGGCCCCAGAGGCGAATCACCTGGTCCAGATGCTCGACCTCCCAGAAGGCCCGCAGCACCCCCAACATGTCCTCGGGCAGATGGCTTTGGAAGTTCAGGCGACACCTGGGCATGACCGGATGGTCCAGCGCCAAACGGACGGCGTGAAGCATCTGGCGCCCTGGCCAGACGGCGGCCAGTTTGGGGCGGGCGGTCTGGGGGAGGATCTGTAGCGTGCGCGATTTGGTCCAGCCGTAATCGGGGTCGGCCAGGGCGGGGCGCCCGATCGACTGCAGGTGGACGCGCACCTGGTGGGTCCGGCCCGTCTGGAGCGTCAAGCCAAGCAGCGAGAGGCCATCGACTTGGGTCAAAACGCGCCAGTGCGTGCAAGCGACACGCCCATCCTCGATGATCCCCATCCGTTTGCGGTCCTTGGGGCGGCGGCCGATGGGGCGATCGTGGTCAGGAACGTTTCGCGAAACAGGAAATAGTTGAGCGAGAGCAGGAACATCCACAACGGATGCGTATAGGCTTGGACCCGCTCGCCGATATTGTAATTCGGTCCGTGGCCGTGGACGAAATTCGCCACGGTCCGCAGCGTGATGTAGACGTCGTCGCAGAGCCAAGCGGTCCGCAGGACCGTGAACGCGTAGAGTGAGATCAGCGCGAGAAGGGTGACCTGGGTCCAATCCGTTAGTCTCTGGCCGGTCCGGCTGGCGTCCTGCATCAAGGTTCCGCCGTCGCGTCCTCTTGGCCCCAGAGGCGAATCACCTGGTCCAGATGCTCGACCTCCCAGAAGGCCCGCAGCACCCCCAACATGTCCTCGGGCAGATGGCTTTGGAAGTTCAGGCGACACCTGGGCATGACCGGATGGTCCAGCGCCAAACGGACGGCGTGAAGCATCTGGCGCCCTGGCCAGACGGCGGCCAGTTTGGGGCGGGCGGTCTGGGGGAGGATCTGTAGCGTGCGCGATTTGGTCCAGCCGTAATCGGGGTCGGCCAGGGCGGGGCGCCCGATCGACTGCAGGTGGACGCGCACCTGGTGGGTCCGGCCCGTCTGGAGCGTCAAGCCAAGCAGCGAGAGGCCATCGACTTGGGTCAAAACGCGCCAGTGCGTGCAAGCGACACGCCCATCCTCGATGATCCCCATCCGTTTGCGGTCCTTGGGGCGGCGGCCGATGGGGCGGTCGATCAGGCCCTCGCCCTCCTTGAAATTACCCACCGCCAGCCCCAGGTAGTTGCGCCGGACCCTCCGCTCGGCCAGCG
The DNA here is from genome assembly GCA_963580245.1 of Candidatus Sumerlaeia bacterium. GTDB lineage: Bacteria > Sumerlaeota > Sumerlaeia > MVZB01 > MVZB01 > CAUZJO01. The sequence continues at coordinate 19,327 of CAUZJO010000057.1, forward strand.
CCGCGACCAGGGCGTCATGGACCTGGGGGCTCCGGGCGGCCAGCATCAGACCGCTGGTGTCGCGGTCGAGCCGATGGACGATGCCCCAGCGTCCCTCCTCCCCGACCCCCTCCAGCGAGGGTCCGCAATGGGCGAGCAGGGCGTTGGCGACCGTGCCGCCGGAGTGCCCCGGCGCCGGGTGGACCACCATGCCGGCCGGTTTGTCGATGACCAGCAGATGCTCGTCCTGAAAGATGATGTTTAGGGGAATCGGTTCGGGTTTGAGCTCAGTCGGAGCGGGCGAGGGTAGCTCGTATTCGATGCGATCACCCCCGCGCACGCGATAGCGGGACGGGCGCACCTCTCCCTCGATGCGGACGCGGCCCGCTTCGATGTCATGCTGAATCTGGTTTCGGGCGCGCCCATCGAGGCACTGGGCGAGCCAGCGGTCCAGGCGTGTTCCCTCGTCGTCGATGACTTCAAAGACTTTCACCGGGGCCCCATTGGGTCAATCCCCTCGCTGGAGCGGGGCCCCACCCCCGTCCGCTTAGTCATCCTCCTCCTCGTCCTCTCCCCCACCGTAGTCCATGCCGTCATTGACTTGGAGGCGGAACGACTTGCCGGGCTTAAAGGTGGCGATCTTCTTCGAGGGAATCATGATGCGGTCGCCGGTGCGGGGGTTGCGCCCGTTGCGCGACTTTTTCTCTTTGACGTGGAACGTGCCGAAGCCCACCAGCGAGACCTTGTCGCCGGTCTTCAGGCCATCCTTAATCGAGGCCAAGAAAATTTCGAGGGCAAGCAGACTGTCCTTGCGGCTCATCCCGGTGGCCTGGGCCACTTTGTTGATGATCACGGACTTGGTCATGAAAGATCAACCCCCTTCAGGCCAACCCGCCAACTAACCCAATGAAAGACGATTCTCACCTACTAGAAATGGAACTGGTTCAACGTTGCAACATCCCTATTTTGAACGTCCTGGACAGCCAAGTCAAGCCCCTTATATCTGAAAAAATGCGCATGGGATTTCCCCGCCTAAACGGGGAAATGGGACGCGGATAATGCGGATTTGGCGGATTTGGCGGATTTTCGCTGATCCGTGCTCATCCGTTCAATCAGTCTAATCAGTGTTCTATTCTTTCCCCGTTCTCGGCCCGGCAAAGAATGGGCGTCTTCATTCGGATAAATCGAACACGGATTTTACTGATCAGACCGATGGGCACTGATTTTGAACTGCTGGAGACGCGCTCTTTTGAGGGTGGGGAGTGGACGGGAGACGGCGTTAATGGAGGTTTATTAAGTCGCGGTTGGCCATGAAGTAGTGCCAGCCGCTGAGGACGGTGAGAATGACGCAGATATACATCACGACCAGCACGAGGAACCGGTACGCGGCGAATAGGTTCAGCGCACCCAGGCGGAGTTGGTCTTCCAATCCTGCTCGGCCCAGCCAATCGGCCAGGACGACATAGATCAGGGCGCCGATGATGACGACGATCTGGCTGATGGTCTTGTTCTTGCCCCAGCGGTCGGCGGCCAGGACGCGCCCCTGGGCCGAGGCGAGCAGGCGGAGGCCGGTGATCAGGAACTCGCGGGTCAGGATCAGGACCACCATCCAGGCCGGGAAAACGTCCAGCTGGACCAGCCCCACGAAAGCGGCCATGGCCAGGACCTTGTCGGCCAGCGGGTCCATGAGCACCCCGAAGTTGGTCTCCCAACCATGGCGGCGGGCCAGCACGCCGTCGTAGTAATCGGTGATGGCCGCCGCGACGAACAGCGCCAGGGCCAGGGGATGGAGCCAAATCGACCAGGCGGGCGGCAGTCCGAAGCTGGGCGGGGTCATGGCGACCAGAAAGAACGGGATCACCACGATCCGGCTGAGCGTCAACTGGTTGGCGAGGTTCATGGTTCGTTCCGTGGGTCATCATCGGCCTGGCAGGCGAAGCTACGCACATGAGCAGGTGTCCCCGAGGCAAGCTGAGGGAGGTCAGGTGAACGCGAGGAGGGCACTCTCAGAGCCCCATGAACCCGCGGATGAGTTGAACCGCCCAGGCAATCCCTATCACGACGATGATGTAGCCCCACCACTTATCCGCCTTCAGCGCCAAGCCGAATCCTATGATCAAGACGGCGACGACCAGGACGCAATCATTCAGCATGTCACCCGTCACCGGAACCTTTGGCATGTCCCCTGCCCCCTTCCACTTATCCAAGAAATGCCCGTTCTCCACCAAACCGGAGGCAGGCAAGGAATAGAACGCTGATAAGACTGATCAAACGGATGATCACAGATCAGCGAAAATCCGCCAAATCCGCGTGATCCGCGTGATCCGCGTCCCATCGACCCCTCGATACCCCCTCAAAACTCACTCAATCCCACCCTTCCAAAGACTCCATCTCCAGCAGTTCAAGATCGGTGCCCATCGGTCTGATCAGTAAAATCAGTGTTCCATTCTTTTCCCGTTCTCGGCCAAACCGGAGACGGGGAAATCCGATGCGTGTTTTTCCATGGAACTCTCGAGGCCGCCGAGCCGACCGGAGCATGGGACCGCCGCACACCGTCATCACCACCGGCGGGACCTTCATCCAACCGCCGCCGGAAGCATAGCGAAATCAGGTCCGAGGGGCAATCAGGCTTGTTGGACAGCGTTGGGGCCGGATGCTAAGATCGCTTCGCGCTGGGCAAACCCACATCTGAAGCAAGCGCGCGACACCCCACGGCGGCACTGGTATCGAATATGCTTTGGGCGGTTTTATTGGGCTTTATTCTGGCCATCGCGGCTCCGGCGGCGCATCGAGTGCTGGGCCGCGCCTCTGGCTGGGTGCTGGGCGCGCTGCCGGCCGGGTTGTTCATTTATTTCCTCAGAGAGCTGGCGGCCATCCAGGGCGGCGGCCACCGGGTGGTTTCCCACGGTTGGGTTCCCAGTCTGGGCGTCGAGCTGTCTTTCCTCGTCGACGGCCTCAGTCTGCTTTTCGCCCTGATGATTACCGGTACCGGGGCGTTGGTGGTCGTCTATTCGGGCCGCTATCTGGCCGGGCATCGCCACCTGGGACGGTTTTATGCCTACCTGCTCATGTTCATGGCCTCGATGCTCGGGATCGTCCTCGCCAACAACATTATCTCCCTGTTCATCTTCTGGGAGCTGACCAGCTTCAGCTCTTACCTGCTGATCGGATTCAAGCACGACGAGCAACGCTCGCGCCAGGCGGCGCGGATGGCGTTGCTCGTCACCGGTCTCGGGGGGCTTGCGCTGATGGCTGGTTTGCTCCTGATGGGGCAGGTCGGGGGCAGCTTGGAGCTTTCGGAGTTGCTCGGCCGGGGTGAGGAGTTGCGGGCGCACGGCCTTTACGGCGCCATTCTGGTCCTGGTCGTCCTGGGTGCCTTCACCAAGTCGGCCCAGTTTCCCTTCCACTTCTGGCTGCCAAACGCCATGGAGGCACCGACCCCGGTCAGCGCCTACCTGCACTCGGCGACGATGGTCAAGGCGGGCATCTATCTGCTGGCGCGGCTCAGTCCGGCCCTGGGCGGGACTCAGGCGTGGATGGCGATTCTGACGGCCACGGGGGCGCTAACCATGGTGCTTGGGGCGTGGCTGGCGATCCAGCAGGTCGATCTGAAGCGCCTGCTCGCCTACTCGACGCTGGCCGTCCTGGGCCTGCTCACGATGCTGCTGGGCCTGGGGGTCGAGGCGGCCGTCAAGGCGGCCGTTCTCTACCTGCTGGTCCACTCGCTCTACAAGGGCGCGCTGTTCCTGATCAGCGGCAACGTGGACCACGCGACGGGATCGCGCGACGCCGGCGAGCTGAGGGGCCTGCGGCGGGCCATGCCGTGGACCTGCGGGGCGGCACTGCTCGCGGGCCTCTCAATGGCCGGGCTCCCTCCGTTTTTCGGGTTTATCGGGAAGGAGTCGTTTTATGCGGCGGTGATGAACGCCCCGGCGCAGGCGGGCCTGCTCGTGGTCCTCGCGGTGGTTTCGATGACTCTGATGTTTGTCGTGGCCGGGGTGGTCGGGTTTCGCATTTTCATGGGGCCGGTCACCGGCGGCGCGGCGCGCGCGCATGAGGCCCCGCGCGCGATGTGGGTCGCGCCGGTGCTGCTGGGGTTGTTGGGATTGCTGTTCGGATTGTTCCCGGGACCGGTCGAGCGCGGTCTGCTCGCTCCCGCCGCGGCGGCCGTATTGGGTCATCCCGATGTTCCGGTCCCGCTAGATCTGGCCCTGTTTCACGGTTTGAACTGGGAGTTGGCGCTCAGCGTGCTGACGGTTGCGGCGGGCATCGTCCTCTATCGATCGTGGGACAGGGTGCGGGCGGCCATCGGGGTGCTTGAAAGACTCCACCGCCACGGCCCGGCCCGGTGGTACGAATGGGCGCTCCAGGCCCTTGACAAGGTCGCTCGCGTCCAGACCCTCCTGCTGCAATGCGGCTCGCTGCCCGTCTATGTGCAGATCGTGCTGATCGTGGGCATCGTGGCGATTGGGGTGACGTGGGGGGCGCCGATCAACACCCTCGATCTGACCGGATGGCGCGACGTGCGACTCTATGAATTCATGATCGTCCTGGTCATGGTTCTGGCCACATGCGAGATCATTCGCACCCGGTCGCGGTTGACGGCCATCATCTCGCTGGGGGTGGTCGGATACTGCATCGCGCTGATCTTTCAGTTCTACGGCGCCCCCGACCTGGCGGTGACCCAGTTCGCCATCGAGACGCTGAGCGTCGTGCTGTTCGTGCTGGTCCTTTACCGGCTGCCACGCTTCGCTCGCCTGACGGCGGGAGTGCGGCGTGGTTGGGATGCGCTGGTGGCGGTGAGCTTCGGGGCGCTGATGACCGGTCTGCTGCTGACCAGCGCATCCAAAGAGTCCGACTCTCACCTGTCGCGCTATTTCGCGCAGAACAGCGTCGCCGAGGCCAAGGGCCACAACATCGTCAATGTGATTCTGGTCGACTTTCGCGCCCTGGATACGCTGGGCGAGATAACGGTCTTGGCGGTGGCGGCCATCGGCGTGTTCGCCTTGCTCAAGCTCCGCTTGGAGAAAGCCCGGAGGCGGTGCCCGCCCAACGCCGCCGATTCCGCAATGGACTGATCCAGACGCCACGAAGGACTTTGCGCCGTGCATTCAGTGATCCTTTACACCGCCACCCGTTACATGCTCCCGCTGTTGGTGCTGGTGTCGTTCTTTCTGTTGCTGCGCGGGCATAACGAGCCGGGCGGGGGCTTTGTCGGTGGCCTGGTGGCCGCGACGTCGTTTACCCTCTACGCGCTGGCGCACAACGTGGCCAAGGCGCGGCGCGCGCTGCGGATCGATCCGCGCACGCTGATCGCCGTCGGTCTGGCCACGGCGTTTGTGAGTGGGTTGCCCGCCCTGCTCAGAGGCGAGCCGTTCATGACGGGGCAGTGGACCGCGTTCGAGCTGCCCGTGCTGGGCAAGCTGGGCACCCCGCTGCTCTTTGACGCGGGGGTTTATCAATTGGTCATCGGCATCAGCATGATGATCATTTTCGCGCTTGCCGAGGAGGACTAAATTGAGCACGCTACTCGCCATTGTCGTCGGGGTGCTTTACGCGGCCGGACTCTACATGATGATGCGCCGCAGCATCATTAAACTGATCATCGGGCTGGCCCTGCTCGGGCACGCGACCAACCTGCTGATCTTCACGGCCGGTGGTTTGTCGCGGGGCCAGCCGGCTTTCGTGGAACAGGGCGCCAAGCTCGTCCCGGTTGAGGCCATCGCCGATCCGTTGCCGCAGGCCTTGATCCTGACGGCCATCGTGATCGGATTCGGCGTGCAGGCCTTCGCCATCGTCCTGTTCAAGCGCGCCTACCAGACGGTCGGGACCGATGACCTGAACCAGATGCGCCAGACCGACAGACTAAGCGGGGGCCCCGGAGCGTGAGTCAATCGGCGGAAATCCTGCTGCTGTGCCCTATCCTGGTCCCGTTTCTTACGGGTGTCCTTGCCCTTTTCTTCTGGAACAACCGCCGGCTTCAGCGCCTGATCAGCGTCCTCGGGATGGCGGCGACGCTGGCGGCTGCCCTTTTTCTCATGCGTACTGTGTCGAGCACCGGCATTCAGGTGCTGCAGGTCGGCAACTGGCCCGCGCCGTTCGGCATCACCATCGTCGCTGATCTGCTGAGCGCCGTGATGGTCTCGCTGGCGGCCATGATGGGGTTGGCCGTGACGGTGTATTCATTGGCCGGGATGGACGCGCAGCGCGAGAGTTTCGGTTACTACCCGATCCTCAACGTGCTCGTGATGGGGATTTGCGGCTCGTTCCTGACCGGGGACATCTTCAACCTCTACGTGTGGTTCGAAGTGATGTTGATCGCCTCGTTTTGCCTGATCGCGCTGGGCGGCGAACGCGCCCAGCTCGAGGGGGCCATCAAGTACATCACGCTGAACCTTATCTCGTCGGCGATTTTCCTGGCCGCCGTGGGCATCCTCTATCGGGTCGTGGGGACGTTGAACATGGCCGACATCGCCGTGCGCATCCAGAGTGCTCCGGGCGGCCCGGCCACGACGCTATCGATCATGTTCCTGGTCGCCTTCGGCATCAAGGCGGCCGTCTTCCCGATGTTTTTCTGGTTGCCCGCCTCCTATCATACGCCTCCCGCGGTCGTCTCGGCGATCTTCGCCGGTCTGCTGACCAAGGTCGGCATCTATGCTCTGATTCGCATGTTCACTCTGATCTACCCGGAGGGCGCGGTCCATGTGTTGATCATGGTCATCGCCGGCTTCACGCTGGTCTGCGGCGGGTTGGGGGCGATCGTGCAGGAGGAGCTGCGGAGGATTCTCTCCTTCAATATCATCAGTCACATCGGTTTCATGATCATGGGGCTGGGACTGATGGACGCCGGTCACGCGATCGGCAAATTGGCGCTGACGGGAACCGTGCTCTACTTGATCCACGACATCATCGTCAAAACCAACCTGTTCCTGGTCAGCGGCGTCATCCAGCGGCTGCAGGGGAGCGGCAGGCTCAGTTCATTGGGAGGGCTCTATCACGCTCGACCGCTGTTGGCGCTGCTCTTCATGATCCCGGCGCTTTCGCTGGCCGGCGTGCCGCCGCTGTCGGGATTCTGGCCCAAGCTGATGCTGGTCCGGGCCGGTCTGGAGGCGGGGCGATATCTCATCGTGGCCGCCGCGCTGGTCGCCAGCATTCTGACGCTGTATTCGGTCGTGATCATTTGGGAGCAGGTATTCTGGAAGGACAAGCCCGAGTCGCGGGTGTTCGACCGGTCGCCGATCAGTGACCCCCTGCCGCGATCGGCGTGGCTGGCCTACTTATTGCCGGTCGCCGCGCTGGCGTTGTGCACGCTGGCGATCGGGTTCTGGGTCGAACCGTTCAGCGTTCTCAGCGAACGGGCGGCCGATCAGTTGCTCGATCCGAGGGGGTATATCGACGCGATCCTGCCTAATCTGACCGAACCGGGCCCAGCGGGCCTGAAAGGAGCGCCGTGAGATGTTTCTGATCAACATGCTGCTGTGTCTGATTTGGGTCGCCCTGACGGCGGATTTATCACCCGCCAACTTGTTGTTCGGGTTTGTGGCCGGTTTCTTCATCCTGTGGATGATGCGCCGCATCGAGCAGCCCTCGCGCTACTATTACAAAGCCGGCCACGCCGTCCGCCTGACGCTCATCTTCTGCTGGGAGTTGATCAAGGCCAATATAAGGGTAGCCTGGGACGTGCTAACGCCGACCCACTACATGCGGCCGGGGATCGTGGCCATCCCCCTGGACGCCAAGACCGACGAACAGATCACCCTTTTGGCCAACATGATCACGCTGACGCCCGGCACGCTCTCGCTCGACGTGTCGGAAGACCGCAAGGTCCTCTACATCCACTCCATGTATATCAAGGACGTCGAACAGACGCGCCGCGAGATCAAGGAAGGCTTCGAGCGGGCCGTGATCGAGGTCTTGGAATGAGTGCTTTGGTCGGCATGTCCTTGTTGTGGGTGTTGGGCCTGATGGGCGTCGCGGTGGTGTTGACCTTCTACCGTTTGCGGATCGGGCCGACCGTGGCCGACCGGGTCATCGCGCTGGATTTGCTCTCGACCATCGGCATCGGGATCATCGTCGTCTACAGCATCGAGACGGATAAGAAGATTCTGCTCGACGCGGCGATCCTGTTGGCCCTGATCTCTTTCGTGGCGACGGTCGCCTTCGCCCGCTACCTCGAGAAGGGGGTGCGCCGATGACCCAGTTCGTCAGCACCCTCCTGGCCATCATCGGGGCATTCTTCATTCTGGTGGCGGGGATCGGTCTGGTGCGCATGCCGGACCTGTTCCTGCGCATGTCGGCGACCGCCAAGGCCTCCACCTTCGGCGTGATCTTCACCTTCGGCGCGGCGATCGTTTACTTTCAGGACCTGGCGGTGACTTCGCGCTGTCTGGCCGCCATCATCTTTCTGCTTGTCACTTCCCCGGTGGCCGCGCACATGATCGGGCGGGCCGGTTACCTGACTGGCGCCAAACTGTGGGAGGGTACCGTAACCGACCAAATGCGGGAGGATTACGGGCGGGACGAACCGCCCGGCCAAGCGACCCCGCCGGCCGAACCGGAACCGCCCCCAAACGACGACTCCGAAAACTGAGCCGACCCGGCCGCACTCCCGAATCGACGATCTGACGGGCCTGAGCGGAATCCGATTCCGTGAGCGTCGGAATTCTCGTCATGTCTTGATCTTGACCTCAGTGTACCGTTGGAGGAGATCACGGTTGTTTCACCCAACGGCGGTCAGATGGTTGCGAGCGATTCGTTGGTCGAGGTTACCTGGACTTCTCCAATTATTTCTGCCGGTACGGGTGTGCGCATTGAATTATGGGACGGCATGGGTCGGTTGGCTACCCTGGGTTACAACTGGGATCCACGAGGGCTGCATACAACGGAAGTCTACCTGCCGCTTGTGCCGAAGGCAAGCGATTATCGGGTTCAGGTTGTCAGCACGTGGGACTCCCAACACTACGACCTCAGTGACGAACCGTTTACCATTACCGGCGGCGCGGTCCGTCTGCATTTACCCAACGGTGGCGAAGTCTGGAATGCGCGGACGCTTCAAACCATCCACTGGAAAACCGGATTGGTAACCGCCGGCACTGGGGTCGAGTTTGAACTACGGGCCACCCAAGGGAAGGTCGCAGAATTGGGCTTCGCCTGGGACCCCGACGGTGAGGACGTGAATCAAATCTTCATACCTAATGTCCCCGCCAACTCCGATTACCGCGTCCACATTACCAGTACCTGGGCGCCCGAGCTGTTTGACGAAAGCGACGCCTCCTTCACGATCCTCGGCGGCCCCGAACGAAACGCCGTGGACGACCGCCTCTGGACCCTCTACAAGTAATCCTCCCAGAAAGCGGGGAAACGCGTTTCAGAGGCCGGCGCCGGCACCGAGGCCTTGAGCTTTTCCGAGCCCTGGGTAAGGCCCTTCCGATCTGGGCGGGGTGCATCTCGCGGATCCGCGAGATGGTGGGATGATGTATAGTTGCTGCGGCCAAGATAACGTGGCCCAAAGAGATGTTGCGCATGTTCAAGTTGGTGGTG
>CAUZJO010000058.1:0-28059 GCA_963580245.1 Candidatus Sumerlaeia bacterium
TCGGCGGCTGCGGACGGGGACCCCGACATAGGGCGTTTTCGCATTACGCTGGATCCTACTGCAGGCAATGGACCCCTGTGGGAAAGGCACAACGGAACCGACTGGGAGACGTGGGTGGACAAGCGCGGCATGACTGATGGGACCAATCCGTTCAGCTCGGCGACCGATTTCCAGGTGCTGATCAACTACGACGGTGGCAACGACGCCTTGTCACTCGATTATGTCCAGCTTACCTGCGACGGCCAAGTACCGGTTGAGATGTCGTCGTTTGTTGTCGAGTAGGGAGCGGGTCCAGAAACTGCGGTCTCCATGACCCATCGTTTGGCTTTCAAACGCATCGCGAGGTTTGCCGTGATCGAACGGGACCCGGCCAGAGCCGGTGAGGCGAGGGCGTGGGAATTGCACGATTAAGAACTGTGTGTCAGCCAACCCACGGCTGACTGACTTTCGCGGCTTGGGAGCCTCGATTCGGCGCCCCAAGCTTCTTTTGGCTTGGCACCTCTCAGGATTCGGGCCTCGCCCCCTCCAAACGAGCCGACTGGACTCCCAGACTCGGGCAAGAATGTGTCTATTGTTTACGACCAAGACCCCCTGAGGCCCCTCCGTACGGAAAGGCAGGGGGGTGGGGGGGGGTATCGCTGCCCAAGCGAGCTCATAGGAGTGTACACGCTACGGGCGGACCCCACACTTGCCCAGAGTACCCGCGCACCTACTACCCCAACGTCCGTGACTCAGCCGCCGCGCAGACCATCGCCCTGAGCGCGGGCACGGACGTCCCCAACATCGATTTCGCGCTGCCACGCGGGGGAACCATCAGCGGCACGGTGACCGACGCGGACTCGGCGACCCCCATTGCCGATGTGGACCTGGACTGTTTCGACAGCCTCGGCCGGCGGATCGATATCACGGCCCGCACCCAAGCCGACGGGACCTATCTCTATGGATCCCTTGCGCCGGGATCCTATTTTCTACGAGCTGATCCTTCGGCGAGACAAGGCCGCTTGGAGCAGTATTATCAGAACCAGTCCGATATTGGCCAGGCGATGCTGATCGATGTCGCCGCCGGTTCAGATACGTCCGGCATCAACTTTGCGATCGAGCCCGCGGGATGGATCGAAGGGGTCGTCATGACGGAGAGCTCCCAACCTTTAGCTGGCATCGATCTTGACCTTTTTGCGAGTTTAGTCTGTTTCGCCCTTGCCATCGACATGCTCCATTTGTGTTAACAGGCCCTAGGTCGAGAACCGAGCGACACGGAACGCCTTGGGCGTCCTCGAGAGGACGCGGCGACCGTTGCGGGTGACCACGACCAGGTCTTCGATGCGTACGCCGCCGCGCCCCGGCAAGTATGCGCCCGGCTCGATCGTGATGACCATCCCCGCGCGCAGGATCTGTTGGCTGCGGTTGTTGAGCGTCGGGGCCTCGTGGATCTCCAGCCCCACGCCGTGGCCCAGGCCGTGAATGAAATAGCGCCCCAACCGGCGCGCTTTGAGCTTGTCTCGGGCGATGCGGTCCAGCTCGGCGCAGGCCACGCCGGGCTTGACGGCCGCCAATGCGGCTTGCTCGGCCTCCAGAACGGCGTCATAGAGCCGCCGCAGGCGCGGTTTGGGCGGGCGGCCGACGGCCACCACGCGCGTCATGTCCGAGCAATACCCCTCGACGACGACGCCCATATCGATCAGCAACAATTCACCGGCTTCCAGGGGGCGCTCCGCCGGGGAATAGTGAGGCCGCGAGCTGGTCATCCCGCTGGCGACGATGCAATCAAAGGAAAGCGCCCGCGCCCCGAGCCGATCGGCCTCGCCGCGAATGCGGTTGCGCACGTCCATCTCGGTCATCCCCGGCTCGATCCGTCCCGTGACGTTTTCAAAGATCTGGTCGGTCATCCGGGCGCTCTTTTCGATCAACTTGATCTCGGTGGGCGACTTGATCAGTCGCTGCTTGAGGATCAGCTCGCCGCACTCATGCCACTCGACCCCGGGGAGCAAACTCCGCCACTCATCCACCGTTCCCCAAGCCGCCGAACCCTCGAAACCGACCGCCCGGGGCCGCGGGCCGCGCAGCAACCGCCCCAGGTCCTGGCGTGGCTTTCGCATCAGCCGCACGTCGATGTGGCGCACGGTTTCGCGCGCCGCTTCGATGTAGCGCCCGTCGACCAGCAGAAATGCCTCGCGCGGGGATATTACGAGGTACGAAAACGAGCAATGTAGGCCGGTCAGGTAAAAGGTGTTATGGCGGTCGTAAACGACCATCGCGTCGAGCTTGCGGCGCGCCAGTCCCTGCTGGGCCTTTTTGACGCGCCGGCCGTATTCGCGGCTTTGTGGATCGAATCGGGGCGAGGTGCTCAATTGCGCCTGCCCTCCTCGATCATATATTCAAGATCGAGCCGCTGGTCGCCGCGGATGACGATCAGACCCATCTTCTCGCCCACGGTTCGGGTCCTGAACGTGCCATCGAAGTCGTTTTTATTGCGAATCTCGATGTCATCGACCGCGACGATGACGTCGCCCGGTTCCAGACCGGCGCGCTCGGCCGGTCCGCCGATATCGATCGCGCGCACCAGCGCCCCCTCGCGGGCCTGCAGCCGGAGCATCTGGATGATGGGCGGCGTGAGGCTTAGCACCTCGAGGTCAATGCGCAGGGCGCGCAGTTCCCCGTAACGCATGATCTCCTCGGCCACGCGTTTGGCGCGGTTGATCGGTATGGAGAACCCCACGCTTGAGGAATCGCCCGAGCGCGAGAAGATGAACGTATTGATGCCGATCACCTCGGCGTCCATGTTGATCAGCGGCCCGCCGCTGTTGCCGGGGTTGATCGCCGCGTCGGTTTGGATCATGTGCTCGTACGTCCGCTGATACCCGCGTGAGGATTGGGGGCGGAACGACCGGTTGAGCGCGCTGATGACGCCCGCCGAAACCGACGGACGCGGGTCCTCGATGAGCGGCCCAAACGGGTTGCCGATCGCCAGAACCGGCTCGCCGATCATGATGTCATCCGAGTCGCCCAGTTTGATCACCGGCAGCTCCTCGCCTTGGCCCAGTTTCTCGATCTTGAGCAGGGCCACGTCCACGTAGACGTCCGCGTCGAGCAGTTCGGCAGAGAACATGCGCTGGTCGGTCAGCGTGATGTTGATGCTGTCCGCATCCTCGACGACGTGATAATTGGTCACCACATGCCCCTGCTCGTCCATGATGAATCCCGACCCCAGATACGGCAGATTCTCGGTGCGCGGACCGAACCGGTAGGGGGCGAAGAACAGGTCGTCATAGAACCGGTTATATTGACGGCCATAGGTCGTCTTGGTCACGCCGATGCTGACGACCGCCGGGCTGACCTCGCGGGCGATGTCGACGTTTCTGGTGTGGCGCACCGATTCGCCGGCCGCGACGGCGGCCCGGGCGTCGCTGACAAGATTGAATCCCGCGAGCGGGCCCCGGGCGTTTACCGCGGGCCGCGTGCGCGTCAAGTTCAGTCCCGCGCCCAACCCGAACCCAAAGACGCCAAGGCCGATCATCACGCCAAGCCATTTCATCCATCTCATAATACTGTCCTCTTACATCTCCCGTCTCTCTGGAATATGACACGAGAAGGTCGGGAATGTTTTTATATCACAATCAGGGGAGAATATGGAAACCTGGCGGGGATTCTGAGTTTACAGTCACGCTTGGCCACGACTCATCGACGATGGAACGGCGCATTGCGTGAGGTCGCGGACTCACCGAGGGGGGGGCGATTACTCGTAATCCTCGGTAATCTGGACCATCTGCTGCATTTGCGAGGCCGGGGCCGGAAAGTGTTGGGTGCAGTATACCTGAGCGTCCTGACCGCGTAGATAGACCCCGGCCCCCGGGCAGGGCGGAATGTTGATTCTGCGCCGGATGATGTCCATGTTCATCGTCATGTTTGGATTCGTGATCAACAGGCGGGTCAGATCGGTCTTGATCGCGTTGCGGTTCAGCATGCACGTCGAGACGCGCGATCGGTCGATCTGGGTTTGGGCGGTGGTGACCTTGCTGACCGGATCGCGAGACATCGGCCCCTTCATCACCACGACCATGATAATGACCAGGACGATCAGGACGCCGATGAGATAAAAGCCGCGTCGGCCCGCCGCCGGAGAAAATCGTGTCCATCGCATGGGTCAAGACTCCTTTCAATGGATCCGATACCCTATCCTGCCTTAATTATCGGACGCGGGGCCACCCGCGGGCAAGCACGATCCGAGTTTTTTCAATGAAATCATACGCCTTCCGATCATATCATCTCAAAATCCGAGACCATCCCATCGGTCGAAGGGACGATCGGGCTCGGCTTACGAGGGACACGCGGCATGAACCTTGATGGCAAAGTCATTTGGATCACCGGGGCGGCGCGGCGGCTGGGGCGCGAGCTGGCGTTGGACTTGGCCGGCCGCGGGGCCGACATTGCCGTCCACTACGCTTCTTCTCGGCAAGAGGCCGAGGAGGTCGCCGGGCTGGTCAAAGCAAAAGGCTGTCGTGCGTTGGCCGTCCAGGCCGACCTGGCCCGCGTGGACCAGATTCGGGCCTGCGCCCGGCGAATCCATGAGACATTCGGGCGTCTGGACGTGTTGATCAACAGTGCCTCCAACTTCCTGCGCGCCAAGTGGCGTGACGTGACCGAGGAGGACTGGGACCGGAGCCTTGACGTCAATCTCAAGGGCCCCTTCTTCTGTGCCCAGGAGGCCGCCAAGCGCATGATCGAGGGCGAGGGCGGCAAAATCATCAATCTGGCCGACAGCGCGGCCCTGCGACCCAACAAGCACTACGCCCCCTACCTGATATCCAAAGGGGGGATCGTCACGATGACGCGGATCCTGGCACTGGAGCTGGCCCCACGCATCCAGGTCAACGCCGTCGCCCCCGGCGTGGTGCTCCCGCCGGCGGGGACCAGCGAGGAGGTCATCAAGAAGCTGGAGCGGCAAATCCCGTTGGGCCGTGTCGGTTCGCCCCAGGATATCGTGGCCGCCGTCGCGTTCCTCCTGGAGGGGTCGGATTATATCACCGGTCAGGTGTTGTGCGTGGATGGGGGCCGCACCATCGCCCAGCCCTCCCGGCCCGAATGAGTCGAGTCAGTCCGCGGCGCCCACGTCGGGGGAGTCATCGCGCAATCTGAACCGCGTATACTTATCAAACTCCTCTTTCCGAATGAATCGGCGAACGATGCCGATCTGGACCGCGATGAACACGATCAGCGAGATGATCAACGCGGGCGTTTGATGTTGAGGCGGCACTCCGTGCGTGAACATGATCGCCCCCACGACCGACGTGACGACGGCGACGATAAAGCGGCGCAATTGAATCAGGAGCAGGCCCCCGACCAGCGCTCCAAGCCCCACAACGAGCCACTGCGCCCACTCCCCGTAACTCTGCGCCAGACCGGCCAGCGGCTCGCGTCCCAGCAACTGCCAGGCATACGCACCGCCAAGGCTGGCCCCCGTGGCGAAGAAGAAGTACAGCTGCAAGGCCCGGATCAGAAGGATGCCGGCCACGCCGCCGACCACCAGTCCAACCCCCGTCAAGAACGTCTCGGCCCAGGGGGCTTGGATAAAGCCGCTCAATAGGAATCCGAGCGCGCCGCCGGCACCCGCCCCCAGGGCCGCCCCGATCAGGGGCACCCCCGCCCAGTAGAGCAGCCAGCCGAGCAGGCCCACGGCCAGTCCAGATCCGATCCAAATCCAGTCCAATTCTGGTATTGTGTCCATGGAAACCGCGCCGATCGGGCGAAGAAGGGGTTATCAGTCCACGATACGGCATTGTGGGCGAGCTCCGGCCCGAGCGCAACGAAAAATCAATTTTGCTCATCGAATGAGATCGAGACGCGATGCCGGTAGACTCAGGGCGGATTACGGAATTGGGGATCGAGGCTGGGCGCGGCCACAAGCGGGTCGTTGTTTGCCTGGATGGCGAACGCTGGGCCGCATTGGACCCCGAGACGATTCTCTTCGAACGGATCGAGCGCGGCCAGACCCTCGACCGCAAGCGCCAAGAGGCAATCCTGGCCCGCGACGAGGCCGTCCGGGCCCGGCAAGCGGCCGCCCGCCACGCCGCCGCGCGTCTTCGCACTCGGAACGAATCGGAGCAATACCTCAAAAAGCGCGGCTTCTCGCGCCGGGCAATCGAGTCGGCCCTAAAGGAGCTGATCGACTCGGGAACGATTGACGACGAGAGGGCGGCCGACGCTCTCGTCCGGCGCCTCCGCCGCCGTCGCGACGTGGGGCCTCGGCGCCTCGATGCCGAGTTGCTTGCTCGCGGCGTCACCCCCGAG
Organism: Candidatus Sumerlaeia bacterium; assembly: GCA_963580245.1. Classification (GTDB taxonomy): domain Bacteria; phylum Sumerlaeota; class Sumerlaeia; order MVZB01; family MVZB01; genus CAUZJO01. The sequence goes on from CAUZJO010000058.1 coordinate 6,286, forward strand.
CGGGCCGAGGCGCACGCGGCCCGGGCCTTGAAGGGGACGGACGTTGCGGACGAGTGCGTGGCCCTGGCGCGGCGCGCGGCGGCGCGCTACCGGCCGCTCGACGACGCGGGCCGGCGGCGCAAACTGGCCGCATTTCTCCTGCGGCGGGGTTACCCCAAAGAAACCGTCGAGGCGGCCCTGGAGCGGATTGTCCGTGAACAGGGAATCGTTGCCGACGAGAACGAAGAGGATTTTGGACCATAACACAACGAATCGTCGGGTCCGCGCCGTTCTCCTTGATAAACTTCAAGCCTGTTCACCCGTGGCCTCTTGGCATGATTGAGGGGCCTTTACGGTCGGCTTTTTATTTGCCGGATCCGCCGCGGGGTCGCCACCAAGGTGAACACCCTGATATACCACCCAGGCCCTTAAAGCACTCATGCCATCATCTTTACACATTTTCTGAAGAAGCCTGTCAGCGCGATCTCTGTGCTTCTTTTTATCGAGATACCCCTCTCTCATTAATTGATATAATGCGTCGTGAACTAAAGAACCCCTCATGAAGTTTAGAGTGTCAATGGCCGGTCCTGAAGGTCCATCCCACAAATAGCCCTTTTTATAGTTAGATTGCCCTCGGTTGTTAATTCTATATAATCATTACAGCAAATATTCAGATCATCGGGCATGATGTTTATTTTATCATGATAAGTCTCCACCAGTTGGTAATTATAGCCTTTTTTATATGATATGCACTTCATTGCGGTTCGCTTGTCGGCTCATAAAACGGTGGGCACGCTGGGGGACTGGATTCAGTACTGGGCCTTCAGGCGGCAGGCGAACCAGCCGCCGCTTATTTCGGGATAGAAGACCTCATCCCAATCCCGTCCCTGCTCTCGATAGCGCACGTGGGCGCGCATGCGGACTTTGATGTCCCCGTCGATGCCCAGCGGTGCCCGCGGCAGACGCAGCTCGACGATTCGACCCGCCTCGGCCATGTTGGCGAGCGGCCCGTCCGCGCGGCCGTGGGGGGCGCTGGCCGGCCGTAGGACGGTTTGATAAGCGGCATTGATGATGCGGCAGCGGGCCGGACCTTCGGCGGGGGCCTCGAGCACCTGAACGCCAAAATCCCACGAACCATCGAGATCGACGTCGAGTTGTAAATAGTCTCCCGCATCCTCGACATCGGCCGGCCCGCCCTCGGCCGACCCAATGGCGCGCTGCTTCTCGAAATCCAGCCTGACGTAAAGAAACCCCGCCGAGGCCGAAACCAATATCTGATCGAGCACCGCGATGGGGTGTTGAGCCTGGTTCTTGGCCCGCGCGGGGATGGGGTGGACGAATTGGGCCCGCTGCCAATCGCTCACGCGTCCGTCCAGCTGGATCGGCTCGTTATACGGTTCGGCGACCGGTGCGGGGACAATTTGGCGACCTGGCGGGGAGGGGGCGGGCGTGGGCGTCGTCGTCGCGGTGGGGGTCGGCTCAGGGGTCGGCTTGGCGGTTAATTGCGGCCCAGGTGTCGGCTTGGGCGCCGGACTATCCACTGGCGTCGCGGTCGGATCGGGTGTGGGTCCCTGCGTTAGCTTCGGGGTTGGGGGCGAACTGGGCACCGGCGTCGAAGGAGGTGATGGGGGCGCCGTGGCGGCCGGCTCGACCGTAGGCGCTGGAGTTGCGCTCGGCGTCACGATCGGCGCGAGGGAGGTTTTTGGGATCGACATTGGGGTCGCCGCTGTTGCATCCGGCCGCCGCGGGGGCGCGACCGCCGGCTCGGGCGTCACACTCGCGCGGGCGACACTCGGAAGGGCCGGCCTCGCCCCCCCCGCCGCGGCGTCATTCTTTCCATTGGTTGCCGCCGCTCTCGGTTCGATGGCGGGTTCACGCACCGGCGGGATCGAGTCGCTTGTCAATGAGGCCCTGGAGGTTGGTTCGTCGATCAACGGGACCGGCGGGGTGTCAGGCAGCTCGATGGCGGGCGCCCGACCTTTTTTCCGCTTGACCACGATCAATCGAGGAACGCCGTAGGGTTTGTCGGAATCGGCGTGGCCCTCCAGAACGCTTCGACCCATCGTCTCCTCGTCGAGTGCCACGGCCCCCTCGACCCGGGAACCCGGTGGGAGCGCCGCGATGCCCCCATCAATCACCGCGGCTTCGCCGGGTCGAACGTTCTCACCGAAATAAAAGGGGATCCAATTACCGCCGGCCGGGGTGTACTCGGTAACCCAGCGTCCCGACCCCTGGAGGCTGTCGCGATAGCGCATGCGGACCCGAAGGCCGATCATGCGGTTGTAACGCAGGTTGAAGGGTTCTCGCGGGATGCGCATCTCCACCGAACCGCCGTCGGCCGAGAACATCGCCCGCGGCCCCAATGGAAAGTATTCCTTGTGGCCTTCGGGATAGAGATGACGTTTCCGGACGCGGCCATATTCGTCGATGGCCATGATGGCCAGGTTGTTCACGCCCGGCCGTTTGCCGGGGGTCATCTGCGCGAGGTAATCGCTCCCGCCGTCCCGGTCCAGGTCCAGCTCGAGGTATCCAAAGTCGTCCCAGTTCCCCTTGATCAGTTTGCGGGGCTGGGCGAGATCCACGAACGGGCGCGCCCGCGTGAAGTTGATTTGCATGAAAAGGAAGTCGCGGGCGTAGGCGAGTTTAATGGAACGGATTCCGCCCAGCGGGCTGTCGGGGACGCTCGGCATCCCATAAGTCCGCACTTGGGGCAAGGACGCCCAGTCCTGCATCCGGCCGTCGATCGTGACCTGGCCGAGGCACACGCCCGTCGTCCCCAACGCCAGGAGAGACCACAGCGTCGTTCGCAAGGCGACGCCCGCGGTATGCGCAAGACGGGACCGGTGGTAGATAAGCCTCAAAGTTGACCGAGCCATCATCTGCGCGGGACCGACTCTCAAGTTTCCCGTGACTCCTCGACGAAACCCGCCGGTGAATCGTCATCATAATCCAACGGGGAACAGTTAATATAGATGGCCACGCCGCCGAATACAATCCCCGCGGCCGCCGAAATATCCGAATCCGCCGGAGCGAGCTCTGCTGGAGGTGTTCCACGATCACTCGGGGGAGCCACAAAGCGGAGTTGCGCCCTGTCCAGCCTGTAGGGATCGTCTAAATTGTCGGCGCGTTTGGGAGCTTAGGAAGCGGAAGCGTCAATGGCCTGATCAGCGATCGGATGGTCCGCGATCGCCTCGTCCTGGTCCGAACCGTTGTCTTTCAGTGGAGAGTAGAGCACCAGTGGCATCGTGGCGTCGTTGGCCCCGAGCTGTCCGTTGCGCATCCAGCAGACCCGGCCGCGGCCGTCGCTCTTGGCTTTGTAAAGCGCCTTGTCGGCGGCCTCGATGAACTTCTCAACATTCTCGAAACCGTCGGCGTAATTGGAGAGGCCCACGCTGACGGTCAGGGTGAGTTCGTTGCCGTCTTTGTCGAAGGTGTGATGACGCACCGATGCGCGCAGACGTTCGGCCTGGATGACGGCGCCCTGAAGCGAGGTCGCGGGCAGGATGATCGCGAATTCCTCGCCGCCGTAGCGCGCCGCGATATCGCCGCCCCTTATGTTTTGTTGGACGAGCCGGCCGATCTCTCGCAACACCAGGTCGCCGGTTTGGTGGCCGTAGGTGTCGTTGAATCTCTTGAAATGGTCGATGTCGAACAGAACCAGAGACAGCGCGCGTTCAAGACGACCGGCTTGGTTAAAAGCCTCGGCGATTTCACGATCGAAGACCGCGCGGTTGCTCAGCGTGGTCAGCGCGTCCACGTTGGCCATGTGGATCAATCGCTGGTCGGCGGCCAATTCGGACTCATCGCGCAGGAAAAAGCCGAACACCGTCGAGCCCATCATGCTTTTGTCGCGATCCTCGAGGACCCGTTCGGTGATGCGCACGCCGTTGACGTACGTCCCGTTGGTGCTGCCCAAGTCGACCAAGCGCACGTTGGGCGGCTCGTCGGACTTGTCGAAATTGTCGCAGCATAGGGCGACGTGTCGGCGCGAGCAGCACTGATCGGGCAGCGTGATATCGGCCAGCACGTCGCGGCCGATGACGATCTCGTGTTTGTCGAGGGGATGACGTCGATGGACGTCCCGCTCGTCAAAAACGATCAGTACGGGTCGCTCGGTTCGGGAGGGCGCGTCGTCAGCGACCTCACCGATACTGCGATCGAAGATCGTTTGGTTGTCCAGTCCTTCCGGCATGCCGACGCTCCTGTCGGGTTGATCAAAGGTCCGAGCGAGCGAAACAAGCCCGGGTACGGGAAGAGCCTTCCCGAAATACTTCGTCATTGAACTTATCGGCCGCCGCGCCCCGAAGATAAAGCGCGTCATCGCGAGAAAACAAGCGCCCGACGCCTCAGGCCGACGTCTCCGGATAGGCCCCTTTCCATAGTTGGGTGGCCTTGCAACCCCGCAGCCAGCACCACAAGCCGCCCACGGCGGCCAGATTGAGGACGATGAACGTGTAGGCCAGCCTGACCAAATGCCCTCTGATCGCCCCGCCCACCCATTCCTTGGCCCATCCGAGGGCCACGAGACCGTAAAAAACGACCTGTCCAACGGCGGTCGCCAGGTAGAACCAGCCGCCGGCGGCGATGGATCCGACCAGCAACCCGATCAAGGCGTAAGGGACCAGGAGCCGGAAAACTTTGTGCGCCCAAACGCGCAGCCAGGTGGAGGGATTGCCCCACGGCGTGAGCAGTCCCGGCTCCAGGGCGAACGCCTGGAAGTTGCCCGCCAACGTGCGAATCTTGCGCCGGAATTCCTGTTGGGTCTTGCTTGGGGGGCGGTCCACCTCGGCTTTCTCCAGTGCCAGCTTCAGGTGGGCCTGGCCCAGCGTCAGATAGGCCTGATGCCGGTTCTGGTCAAGCTCGACGGCCTTGCCGGCATACTTGAGCACCAGCTCCGCGCTGCCCTTCTTGCCCATCTTGAGGTAGGCCTCGGCGCAGGAGGTCAGCGTTTTGACCTGGTCGGGCTTGAGCGCGAGCGCTTCCTCGAATTTCTCAATCGCCTTGTATAATCTTCGGTTCTTCAGCAGCAGGACGCCCTGATCGTGTAGTTTCTCGGCCTTGCTATGCCCGCCGCAGCCGATTGCGGCGACGGCGACAAACAGGATTAACGTACCCAGAGCCGCCAGCGGAATATTGGGCCTCCCGGCGCTCGGCGGATTCAACCTCATCGATGCACTCCTCCAACTTGGGCGTTTGGCGGTGGTTCCCCTGAATCGATTCGACCTTTCCGGGCCGAAACTTGATGTTTTTCATCGGCGTCAACTCCAACAAATTCAGTCCGCAAAGCCGCCCGCTCAGGGCCCATTCTCGATCGAAGCCGCGCTATCCACCCACCGACTAACCACCAGGATTCCTCCCCAACCTTGGGCGGTTGACTTTTGGGTCCCAACCTGAAATCGTTCGGAGCCATAAGGTGGCCGCCAAGGCCGAGGCGAAACGATCGCGCCACCTGATCTACTTCCTCTCCCGGACCCTCCCCAACGCCATGGGAACCGACCCCCACTCTCCGCGGACGGTGCTGATGCTCACGCCCAGCTCCCGGCTGCTCGGGGCGCGGCGCAGCTTGCTGGCATTGGCCGAATCGCTGGATCCCGAGCGCTGGCGGCCGGTCGTGTGCGGCCAGAGTCACGGCCAGTTGGGCGAGGCGCTCGACGCGCGCCAGATCCCCATGGAAGTCGTCAAGCTGGGTTGGTGGCGCAAGGGGAAATACTTCCTGTGGCGGCCGTTCGCCATCGCGCGCCTGGCCTCGCTGGCCCGCACCGTAGGGGCGGACCTGATCCACTGCAACGAAATCTACCCCAACCCCTACGCCGTGCGGGCGGCGGGCAACGTGATGGGACCGCCCGGCTCCCCCGGCGAGGGCCGCCCCATCCCGGTGGTCACCCATGTGCGGCTCGGGATGAAACCGGGAATGATCCGCAAATACGACCTCATCCGGGCCGACCGCATCATCATCCCCTCCAAGGCCCTGGCCCAGGAGTTCAGCAAATGGGAAGACCGCGGCAGGCGAGTGGGGGTGATCTACAACGGCGTCAACCTGGATGAATACCAGCGCAAACGGACCGCCGAGGCCGCCCGCCTCCAGTTGGGCCTGCCGGTCGAGGGGCTGTTGCTCGGCGCGATCGGCCAGCTCGGCCGGCGCAAGGGAGGCGACATCCTGTTGGACGCCGTCGAGCGCCTGGCCCCCCGCCACCCCGAGCTCTACGTCTTCTTTGTCGGCGAACCGCATCGCGGTCAGGAAAACTTCGCCGAGAAGCTCAAGCGGCGCGCCGCCGAGCCGCCGCTGGCCGGTCGCGTCTTCTTCCACCCCTTCACCGAACAGATCCTGCCCTATTACGAAGCCGCCGACGTCAACATACTCGCCTCGCGCAAGGAGGGCTTCGGCCGCACGATCATTGAGTCCGGCGCCATCGGCATCCCCTCGATCGGCGCCCGCACCGGCGGCATCGAAGAGATCATCGTCGACGGTGCCACCGGCTACCTGGTTCCCCCCAAGAACCCCGAGGCGCTGACCCGCGCCATCGAGGAGATGATCACCCACCCCGGCCAACGCCGCGCGATGGGCGACGCGGCCTTCAAACGCACCGCCCAATACTTCTCCGCCACCGCCCACCAGGAACGGATCATGAACCTCTATGACGAGGTGTTGGAGACGAAGACGGGGTCGATGTGACGTAGATTCACTTGGGAGATTGTCCAACGCCGATTAGACGAGAAATTATTCGTATAGGAATCCAATGGGGTCCGTGGAGTTTCTTGCTTTTACTTCGATCTTGGCCATATATCCTGTATGGCTAAAAAATGGGTTTCCCCCTGTCAGCTCCTCCCCCGTAACAAAACAGGAATCTTCCTTTTCTTCAACGATGAAAAGAATTTTAGTAAACTGGAAAACTGCGGTTGTGTTCATCAGCAGTGACCACTCGAAACCTCCCCGCGAATCCGTTGCCACTAGATTGCTGCCGATTCCCTGGCCAGCGGCGGTGACTCCTCCTATGATATATCCGCCGGCGATCGTTTCTTAAACTGTGTGTGGAGTGCCGAATCCATCGCGATCGAAGAGATTTATTTCCCACGCGGTGATTCCATCAGAACCAAGGCGCAACAAAGTCGCAAGGAAATTACTCCCCCGGATTGCACCTATAAATCCCGAATCCGACGTTTCTTTTAGATCGTTGATTAACGAGATATCAACGCCAAATTCTCTTCTCCATGCCTCACTCAACATCGAATCAATCCTTACGATTTCTTTTGTGCCATTACTGTAAAGAATGTATCCGCCATCTTGAGTCGGACTTCCCGTGCCCTGAATCGCGCTCCCGCCCCGGTAAAATTTGTCATCCGTCAGCGCTCCCGCGTCATCCGTTGTGAACAGATATAACGCGTTTGGCAGGTTGCCCTCCGAGGTCGCGATAATTTGAAAAGACCCGTCCGTGAGTTCGTGAACAAACATCCCCCGGTCTTCACCCGGACCGCCGTAAGTCATTTTCCAATCAAGTTCTCCGAGGGCGTCGGTTTTGATAAGATAGGCATCGGGCGCGCCGCTGGTGTCGTCCGGCTTGGGAAACGACTCGGTATATCCCGTGATGATAAAGCCGCCGTCGCTGGCCTCCATCACTAAATTTGCAACGTCCTCTTCAGCCCCCCCAAACAACTTGTCCCAAACGATGTCTCCCACGTTGTTGAATTTGACCAGGTGAATATTTAGATCGGGTTTGCGCGCGAGGGCGATGATATGACCGTCCGTCGTCATCTTCGCGTCGTAAAACTGTTGGTGGCTGCTATACAACCTCTCTCACACCACAACGGGTTCCTTGTCAATTGCATCCTGCGCGTGAGCGTTCACTTGGAGACCGACGATGACAACACACGTCATCCCAAAGATTGCCGTTGCGACCGGGCTTCTCACGATGGGGTAGACCCTGGATGCATGTGAGAGGGGATTTTCCATCACGATGCCTCCATTGCTCCGATAATCAAACAAAAGGTCGTCCGCCGGTTTTCTTGTCCAAGACGCGGTCCTCCCACGGGTTCCAACCATAAAAGGGCGTCTCGCCGCCTCGGTGTAACACAAAAATTCCCTTGGGGCGAATTTTGTGATCGCCGGGTCGATCTCGGGTTGACAACGGCCCGGGGGTGACCTATCGTGGATCGGTCCGCGTGTAAAGGTAAATGCTTTGACGCGCCCTTGATGTCGCAAGGAGGCCGGTATTGTGGCCGCCCGCTCCCAGGTCGATTCCGCCGCCCGTCGCTATCGGCTGAGCCAATTGCTCGATGCCTACGGCGACCTGCTGACCGAAAAACAACGGACGTTCCTGCGGCTCTATTTCGAGCGGGACCTGTCGTACGGCGAGATCGCGCGGCAGTTCGGCGTCTCGCGCCAGGCCATCTTTGACGCGGTCCGCCACGGCGAAGACTCGCTGGAGCGCTTTGAATCGGTTCTGGGGCTGGTCGAGAGCGGGTGGGCCGAGTGGGACGGCGGGGAGTTGACGCCCGCCGTCGTGGCCGACCGGCTGGGCAACATGCGCGAGCGGATTCGCAAGGCATTCGCCAGCCGCAGTTGGAACCAGCATCGGGCGATCTTGGCCGAAATGGCCCGGCTGTTCGAAAGCCTGACGATCCAGGTTGAGCCGACGGATGATGAAGGGCCGAAACGGGCCCCGAGGAAGAAAACCAGGTAGCCTGAACACGGGTAGTCTGAACAACGGAGTCGGCGAGCCGCAATGTTTGATCAACTCGGCGCAAAACTCGAAGGCGTCTTCCGCAAGCTGCGCGGGGAGGTGCGCCTAAGCGAGGACAACATCAAGGCGGCGGTGCGCGAGGTCCGCATGGCGCTGCTCGAGGCCGACGTCAGCTTCAAAGTCGTGAAGGACTTCGTCGCTGCGGTGCGCGAGCAGGCGGTCGGGGCCGAGGTGCTCAAATCGGTCCGGCCGGGGCAGCAATTCATCAAGATCGTCCACGACGAACTGGTCGCGATGATGGGCGGCCGAGCCGAGCCGCTGAAGATCCAGAAAGGCCAGCTCAACTCAATCCTGCTGCTCGGCCTCCAGGGGTCGGGCAAGACGACGTTCTGCGGCAAGTTCGCGCTGTTCTGCAAGAAGCAAGGGTTCAATCCGATCCTGGTTGCGTGCGACGTTCACCGCCCCGCCGCCGTCGAGCAACTCAAGGTCGTCGGCCAAGGGGTCGGCGTGCCGGTCTTCGAGATGGGCACCGGCCACCCCGCGCCGAAGATCGCCCAGGCGGGCCTGGCCGAAGCCAAGCGCCAAGGCTGCGACCTGGCGATTTTCGACACCGCCGGGCGGCTACACATCGACGAGGTGCGGATGGAAGAACTCGAGTCGCTGAAGAAGATCGTCCAGCCGCGCCACTCGCTGCTGGTGGTCGACGCGATGACCGGCCAGGACGCGGTCCATTCGGCCGAACGCTTCAACGCGGACATCGGGATCGACGGGGTGTGCCTGACCAAGCTCGATGGAGACGCCCGCGGCGGGGCGGCGCTCTCGATCCGGGCGGTCACGGGCCAGCCGATCTATTTCGCCGGCATCGGCGAGCGTAGCGAGGACCTCGAAGCCTTCCACCCCGATCGCATGGCCTCGCGCATACTGGGGATGGGCGACGTGTTGACGCTGGTCGAGAAGGCCCAAGAGGACTTCGACCAGGATGAAGCCGAGGCAATGCAGAAGAAGCTCAAGCGCGAGCAATTCTCGCTGCAAGACTTCCTCGATCAATTGACGCGCGTCAAGAAGATGGGCTCGCTCAAGAACCTGATGGGCATGATCCCGGGCCTGGGCACCCAGATGAAAGACATGGACATCGACGACGATGATTTCAAGCCGATGGAGGCGCTCATCCTCTCGATGACCCCCGCCGAGCGCGAGCATCCCGAAATACTCACCGGCTCGCGACGCAAGCGGATCGCCAATGGATCGGGCCGTGACGTTGCAGAGCTGAACGGACTGCTCAAAGAGTTTCAGAGCATGCGCAAGATGATGAGCCAGGTGATGCGCATGGGCGGCGGGGGCGGAGGCATGGGCGGACTGGCCAAGCTGTTCGGCGGCGGCATGCCGGGCGGGGCCGGACCCACCGGCGGCGCGGTCAATCAAAAACGGGCCGCCGCGGGCGATCCGATGGGACAAAAAATGAAACCCAAACACCGCCGCAAACGCAAAACCAAGAAGACGCAGAAAAGGAGGTAAAAGCCGATCGAGCCCAAGCTCAAAGCCCCCGACAAGGCCCTGGCCGCGGTCTGTTTCCTTGTTCTGGCCGTCGTGTCGCTTTGTATCGGCCTGCGGATGCCGGTCTTTCACCACATTGACGAGCTTCAGCACATGGATTATTGTCTGAAGCTGGCGCGCGGCGAACCGGCACGGCCCAACCGGCCGATCGAAACGGACCTCTTGGCGTTGGCGCAACGAGGCCGGGCCCGAGCCGACGCCTTATACTTGGGCGCGACCGGGTCGGGCGAAGGCGGGGCGGGACCGAGCGCCGGGGAGGTATCGTACCAGACATACCACCCGCCGCTGTTCCACGGTTTGGGGGCGGTCGTGATCAAAGCCGGCTCGGCCGCCGGGTTGACGCTCACCGGTTGCATCCTGGCACTGAGAATCATCTGCGTGCTGATGGCCCTCGCGGGCCGGGTTCTGGTTTTCATGACGCTGGCCCATTTCGGCCGCCTGCCGGCCTTGATCGGGCTGCCGTATCTGGCATTCCTGGCACCCGTGGACCTGTTTCGCGTCTCGAACGATTCGCTGGTCACGCTATTGGGAGCATGGGTGTTCTGGTTGCTGGCGACCGGCGACGCCTCGCGCCGGCGCGAGCCGCGCGCCCTCTTGATCGGCCTGCTGTTGCTGATGACCGTCAACGTGAAGCTGACGGCCGCGCTGTTCCTGTTGCCGGCCGTCGGGATCGTCATCCTGGCGCTCAGGCGGACGGACGGAACCTCGCTCAGGGAGCTCGCCTTCGTTCTTCTGCCGGGGTGCGTGATGTTCATCGCGTTGGTCGCGAGTTCTTGGACCGATGCCTCCAATCCGGCGGGCATCGGCCACCTGCGGTCGGGCGCGTTTCCCGAGCCGGGGGGCTGGTCGCTGGGCCTGTTGGTCCCGAGCGTCGAGCGGTGGGTGAATTGGTATAACTTGTACTTGGCGAACGAGACGCTTGTGGGCGCGGGGCGTGGCTCGGCCCTGTTCCCGCTCCATCACCTGATCACGCTCTCACAGGTGGGCGTCATGCTGGGGCTGGGTTGGCTGGTCTTCGTTCGGCCGGACGCCGCGGACGGCCCCCTGATGCGTCTGAGGCGTTGGACGGGCGGCGCGCTGATCGCGCTCCTGGCGATCCAGACGATTTTTGTGGTGCTGTGGGCGGTTGTCGGGCGCGTCAACTGGTCATTCCGCCAGTTCGCCCTGGTCGAAATGGTCGCCATCCTGCCGGCGGCGGCGGGTTGGGCCTGGTTGGCGGCGCGCCCCTGGCCCATGGGTAAAGTGTTCCGCCCGGCGATGTGGGCCGGCGCGGCGCTGCTCTTCTCGCGATCGACCTGGCCCTATTTCCAGTTGATGCGAGGGGGTTGAAACATGATTTGGATCATTCGGACGATTCGTGAGAAGTTTACTTCAAGCCGGTCAGGCAAAATTAACGAAGGAGCAAGAAATGGCCGTTAGAATCCGACTCGCCCGCCACGGGCGAAAGAAAGCACCCTACTATCGCTTGGTGGTGGCCGACAGCCGATTCCCGCGCGACGGGCGATTCCTCGAAATCCTCGGCTACTACCATCCCCTGGTCAAGGATGGGAGTGCCCAGGTGAAAATCGAAGCAGAGAAGACCCTGAAATGGCTGCATCGAGGGGCGATTCCGACCGACACCTGCCGCTCGATCCTGCGTAAGCAGGGCATCATGAAGCAGTTCCACGAGGACAAGCTTGCCAAGCGCCCGGGTCGTCAAGAGGCTCCCGTGGACTCGGCCGAAGGGGAGTAGCCAAGGGTTCCCCGACGCGAGACGGGGGGCGACCAAACCGCCATCCTCCGCCCGGTCCGAGGCACCGGTCCGGCCGCCCCTGTGTCGCGGGGGCGCGGGGGATAAAATATTTGTAAATCATGTTGCAAAAAGGCGGGCCGTTTGCTTGACTGACGGATCGCTATATGACTGTCAAGCATCGGGTTAGGTGGGCCAAACGGCGATCTCGTAGGAAGATCGACTCTGATGGAAGGTGGAAACGTGACATATGAATGATCCAGGTAACGCTCCGGCTGAGATTACGATGAGGCAGCTTGTGGACTATATCGCCCGCGCACTTGTAGACTTTCCCGAACAGGTTGAGGTGGTCGCCATGGAGAGCGATAACAGCATCATCATCGAGCTGAAGGTCGCGCCTGAAGACGTGGGCAAGGTCATCGGCAAGGGGGGGCAGACGGCCAAATCGATGCGCAAGATACTGTCGGCCGCCGCGACCAAACTCCGCAAAAAATCCCTACTCCAGATCATCGAGTAACCAGGATTTCGAGCCAAACTGACGAACTGCTGGCGGTGGCCCACGTGACCCGGCCCCACGGGGTGCGGGGCGAACTCAACGCGATTCCGTTGGTGCCGCCCGTCCTCGAGGCTGGCGACCTGATCATCGGTCGCACCCTGACGGCCCGCGATGCGGAGGGCCGGGAACGCCCCGTCGTGGGACAATCGGTCCGGCCGCACAAAGGCCGCTGGCTGATTCGCCTCGAGGGGGTGGAGACGGTGGAGGCCGTCGATCTTTTCCGCGGGTTCGATCTGTGCCTGCCGCGGTCCGACCTGCCCCCGCTTCCGGAGGGCTGGTATTGGGAGGCGGACTTACGGGATTGCCGGGTGATCGACGCGAGATTGGGGGAGATCGGCCGGGCGGAGAGCTTGGATGTTGCCACGCCACAAGCCCACCTGCGGGTCTGTCGCCCCGACGGCCGGATCGCGGCGATCCCCTGGACGCAGCCGCTGATCGTGCAAGTCGATCTCAAAACGGGCCAAATCCACACCGATCTGCCCGACCAATTCCCGGGCGTCTCCGACGAGCCACCACGAAACTCGTCATAAGGGCTTGCTTAACACAACCCTACCCGTTATGCTGCCATTGTGGGTCTCCGTTCTTTTCCCGCGGGCATTGAGCACCGTGCCCGAGTGGGTCGCGCAAGCATGAAGAGGTTAATCATTCCAAGACTTTCCTTTCGGCCTGGGTAGATAGGATGTCTAGCCGGGGGGTGTCCTTAGATGTTTGCATCGCGATACGAATCGAAATACCTGGTTGACCGTCAAACCGAGTCCCAGATCAAGGAATTCATCTACCCCTTCGTGGCCCTTGACGAGCACATCAACGAAGAGGCCGATAACGGGTATCTGATTTCCAGTCTCTACCTGGACTCGCCCGGCCACCGGCTGATGGAGATGACCGAGCAGGGGATGAAAAACCGCTTCAAGCTGCGCATCCGCTGCTACGATGAGATACCTGGGAGCCCTGTCTTTCTGGAAGTCAAAAAGAAAATCGGCGGGGTCTTGACCAAGCGGCGGGCTCCCCTGCGACGAGACGTGGCCGTTGGGTTTCTAAACGGGGAACCACTCGATCAGCTCGGTCTTGAGACCGGTGATCGGGAGGATGCCGAAGAATTCCTCTCGCTGATGATTCGCACCCAGGCGATTCCGATGATGCACGTCCGTTATAAGCGGCAGGCATTCAATGCCGCCGATGGGTCCCCGATCCGCGTCACCTTCGATCGCGAGCTGGTCTTCAAGCCGGCCCACGAGCTGGAGTTTCCGATCAACGGCCAGGGTTGGCGAGACGCCCACATGAAACAAACGATCTTGGAGATCAAGTTCACCGACCGCTATCCTTCCTGGATCAAAGACCTGATCCAGTTCTTCCAACTCCAGAAGCAGTCGGTGCCAAAGTACGTGATTTCTGTCCGCGAAAACAACAGGCTGAATCAATCCGCTTGGGGATGAGTTCTCCCATGGAATCTCTGGACCGGCTCTTTAACCTGATCGAATCGCCCACGGCCATCGGCTCCCAGCTCGGGCTGGAGCAGATACTGCTGTCGCTGCTGATGGCCTTTGTTCTGGGCCAACTCACCGCCTGGGTTTATTGGTGGACCCACAGCGGACTCTCGTACTCGCGCTCGTTCGCTCAAGCGCTGATCCTGCTCACCCTGGGCGTTTCCTTGGTGATGTTGGTCATCGGCAACAGCCTGGTGACCGCTTTCGGGCTGCTCGGCGCGTTGGCCCTGGTCCGCTTCCGCAACGTGCTCAAGGACACGCGCGACACCGCCTACATCTTCAGTTGCCTAGTGTTGGGCATGGCCGTTGGGTCCCAGCGTTTCGGCCTAGCCATCATCGGGGCGGTGGCGATCCTGGGCGTGGCCCTTTATCTGGACCTGACCGCGTTCGGCTCGCGCGGGCGGTTCGACGGCTACCTGCGCTGCCGGATGCCGATCGATCCGGGCGAGGGGCGCGAGTTCTTCCGCGTGATGCAGCGCTTCTGTCTCCGTATCAATCGCGTCTCATTCCGCCAGATGTCGGAAAGCCCGCAGGCCTATTGCGCGTTCCAGGTCAGGCTGCGCGATAAGGACCGCAGCAACGACCTGGTGACGGCCCTCCAGGGCGTCGAAGGCGTGCAAAACGTCTCCCTTGTCGTACAAGATGAAATGTCAGAGGCTTAACGAGTGTCCGACACCCCGCCCATTCGCATCCCGTTGAGCGAACGTCTCGCCGATTTCAGGCGCGGCCCGCTTTCGCTACTCATCTGGCTATTGGCGGTGGGGGTAACCGGATGGCTGTTCACGCGGCGAGCCCAGGATTTCGAGACCATCGGGATCGCCAGGACGCTGCAACACGAAATCTCGGCCGCGACCACCGGTCAACTTGAAACGATTCTGGTTGACCTCTACGAGGAGGTGGAGCAAGGCCAGATTGTCGCCAAACTGAACGACGAGGCCCTGACGGTCGAGATCCGGGCGGCGAGCGTGGCCATCGAACGCCTCCAGGCCGAACTGGACGCCCGTCGGGCCGAATCGGCGCGGGCCGGCGAACAGCAGCAAACCGATTGGGCGGCCGATCTACGTCGCTTTCAGGCCGACGAGGATGACCATCGACTTGACGCCATGGCGCTACGGGTCACAATCGACACCGACCAGGTCGAGAGTGAGCGACTGGCCCTGACGTTGCATCGAATCGAAAAGCTGCTTGAGGACGATGTGGTCTCGCGGGAGGAATATGACAATATCAGACTCAAGCACGACGAGGTCGGCAAACGCATCGAGATAAACGAGCTATTGCTCGCCCAAACCGAGCAGGCGTGGCGCGACGCCCAGAGTCGGCGGATGGGCTTCAGCGAGAGCCGTCCCGAACTGGAACAAACCGAGATTACGTTGGCCCCGTTGAGCGCCGAGATCGAAGAACAGGCGCTCGAAGTGACCCGGCTGGAGATCATGCGCCGCCATAACGTGCTACGCGCGCCGACCGCGGGGCGGGTCACGGCGGTCCTGTGTCGCAGCGGCCAAGCCATCGTGCGCGGCGAACCGATCCTACTCCTAACCGAGAAATACGCGTCGGAAATCCTCGCCTTCGCGTCCGAAGGCATGCCGGGGGGCGTCAAAGCCAATCAGCCGGTGATGGTGGCGCGTACACGCGAACCGCTCAAGGTGGCGCAGACCGTCATCAAACGGATCGGGCCGGCCGTCGAGCAACTCCCCGAGCGGCTGTGGACCACAACGAGGCCGCAATATGGGCGTCCCTTCATCATCGCCGCGCTGCCCAACACCATCCCCGGCGAGGGCTTCCTGATCAGGCTGACCAGCGAGAAGCAAGGGGTACTGGATCTCCTATAACCCAACCGCTCGACCGATCTGAACCGTCAACTCATCCAAAGCAATCCAACGGGGGGTGACCTCCGCCGAGGAAATTGGCGCCCAGGCCCCACCAACCCTGCGCGACGGTGGCGTAGAGGCTACGGAAGTCGATCTGGTGGATCAGGTCGCCACCCTCGAGCCGGTCCAGCCGCGGGTTCTCTCCATATAGCCCCCCTTTGACCTTGCCCCCCATCAGGAAATGGGGCGCGGCGGTCCCATGGTCGGTGCCCCGGCTTCCGTTCTCGGCGACGCGGCGGCCGAACTCGGAGTAAGTCATCACCAGCACGTTGTTCCATTGCCCGGTCTCGATCATCGCCCGCCGGAAGGCCGCCGCGCCATCGGCGAACTCACGCAGGAGCCGTTCGTGCTGGCCGCGCTGATTGCCGTGGGTGTCGAACCCGTCGTGCGAGACCTTGATCACCGCCACCGGGATGTCGCCGGCGATCATCCGCGCCGCCGTCTGGAGGACGTTGCCGAAGCGGTTGCGCGGGAATTCGGTTTCGAGCGTGCGCCCCTCGCCGAGGCGCGTCTCGAGCCTGCGCAACGAGGTATTGAGGTCATCTTGGACGCCAAGGATGTGGGCCAACGCGCGGTTACCGCGAGGTTGCCCGGCCTCCCCCACCCGCCGCGCCTGTTCGACGAACTGTCGCGGGTCGTCCATCGTCAGCGCGTGCATCCCCGCTCCGCTGACCGGCCCCAATTCCTGGCTGCCCAGGACCACGGCGTCGGCCATCAGGTCTCGCGGGGGATCGGCCTTCGCGAACAGCCGCGCCAGCCAACCCTCGGCCAGGTATTCCTCGCTATCCGAGGCGGTCTCCCAAATCTCGATGGACCGGAAATGCGAGCGGTTGGGATTGGCATAGCCCACGCCCTGCGCGACGGCCAGCTCGCCCAGCCGCCAGGCCTCGACGAGACTTCCGAGCGACGGATGGAAGCCCAGATGCTCGCTTAACTGGATGGCCTGGCCTTGGGCGACCGCGAGTGAGGGGCGCAGCCGATAGTAATTCGGGTCGCGATACGAAATCACGGTGTTGATCCCGTCGTTGCCGCCCTTGAGTTCGATCAGCAGCAAAATGCGGCCCCATTGGCCCGCCCGGGTCACCGGAGCGGCGAACAAACCCGGCACCACCAGCCCCAAGGGGGCCACGCCGGCCAATCGGAGGAAATCGCGGCGAAACATGGACGGTTCTCCTTCCTATTTCAACTGATAGACCGGATCAAGTAGCAGGGCCGCCACCCTCTGGTCGAAAGGCTGCATCGGCGAGGCGGCCTCGGTCGGCGGGAGGGCCAAAAGCAACCACTGCAGAATCTTCGGGTCGGTCGTGTTCTCGGGCAGGCCCGCCAGCCAGGCATCCAGATCGGCTTGCGGTGCCATGTGCATCGCAATCCGCTCCATCCGTTGCGGATTGAGCTTCCGGCGCGGATTGCGGCTCTTTCCGGATGATGGGGAATCGCCGCCGCCGTCCATGGCCATCTCGGCTTGGGCCTCATCTCGCATCATGCGCCACATCTCCACCGCCCGCCGGTCCGGTCCTTCGCCGGCGACCAGTCGCTCGATGAACTCGCGCCGCACCAGCAGCGAGTTGGAGTTGATCCAGTGGGTCCCGCCCGGCCAGCCCTTGACGTTGGGCGGGTTGAGCAGGTCTTGGCCCAGGCGTCGTCCGAAAACCACGAACGAATACGGATTCTCGACCGGCACGTCAAAGAGCCGCGCCGTGCCGACCAGGAGTTCGGTGGGCGACTTGATCAGCCCCCCGCGGTTCTCGGACCGGCGGAAATGTTCGGAGGTCAGCATCGCCCGCATCAGCGGTTTCAGTTCGTAGTCATTCTCGCGGAAGATGCCGGCCAGTCGTTCGACCTCGACCGGGTCGGGCTGGTCCGAGATGAACTCGAGCCACAGTTTCTCGGTGATGTAAACGGCCGTCCGGGGCTGTTCGAGGACGATTTCGATAATGTCATTACCCTCCAGGGATCCGCGGCGGCTCATGAACACCTTGGCGTCCGAGTCGTGTTGTCGGGGGTTGATTCGGAACGAAGCCGCTTGCCGATCGACCTGCCAACCGGTGAAGGCGCGGGCCGCCTCCTTGATGTCGCGTTCGGTGTAATGGCCCTCCCCAAGCGTGAATAGCTCCAGCAGCTCGCGGGCGAAGTTCTCGTTGGGGGCCGTGCGTCGATTCGTCACGTTGTCCAGATAGACGAGCATCGCCGGATCGCGGGCGACGGCGTGGAGCAGCGCGCCGAAGTTCCCCAACGCGTTGCGACGCAGCAGAGCGTTCTGACGATGCATGAGCTGCGGGGCGCGGACTTTTTGCAGACTCGAAGTGAAGTGGTTGTGCCAGACCAGGACCATCCTCTCGGTCAGCGGCGAGTCCGTCGCCAGCATTTCGCCATACCACCATGCCTTGAGTTCCGCCCCCCGGCGCCGATTGAGCCTCTGTCTCTCCATAAACCGTTTCTTGCGTTCTTCTTCGCTCAGGCCCGCGGTTTCCATCCTCATTTGACGTCGATCGGCGAGCGGTTCACGAACCCAGTCCGGCGGCGCGGTGACCGGTTCTTGCCGGATCCCCGCGAGGAGATGCTCAACGGCCTGGTCGTGGGTGAGGCCCTTGAGCGCGCCGACCGCCTCCGGCTCGGCCACGCCGAACCCGGTGCGGCTGAGCAAGTGGCGCATCTCGGCGGGATCCATCGCGGCTCCGTGGAGTTCGTTCATGAACAGTAATGGAATCAAAAGCCAACTTAACCGCATGACGCCCCCTCCAGCGGACCACGGATGGCAAACTGAAACAGCCGAAATTCTTCGCACACCCCACTCTCGGTGATCCAGCCGGAGACGAGATCGGGCGGGGTCACGTCGAAATAGACGTTTCGGACGGTCACGCCTGGCAGATCGGGCGCGTCAAGTTCCAGCGGCGATTTCTCTTCCAGCACGTCGGGCTGTTCGCGTTCGCCATTGATCTTGAAGCTCTCGCAACAGACATGGAACGGGACGCCGAAGCGGCGGGCGGCCAGCGCGAGCAAAAGCGTCCCCGACTTGTTGACGACCGACCCATCGACCAGGATCGTATCGGCCCCCACAAGCGCCACGTCGGCCTGCCCGATGAACGCTCCGATCTGCGCCTCGGTGATGGTGGTGCAGGGGATGCCCTCGGTGCTGAGCTGGGTGGCGAGCCGGTGTCCCTCGCACAGGGGGCGCGATTCGGTCAGGATGACCCGCACACCGCAGTCGCCCAGGCCGGTCAGGGCCTCGCTGACGGTCGAGCTGAAGCTGTGGGTGAAGACGACCTGGTCGCGACCGATCAGCCGCCGGGCGTGTTGGGCGATCTCACGGACCGCGCGCACCGACTGGTCGCTCAGCGCCTGGGCGGCGGTGGCGGCCTCGATGCGCGCCACGTCGAGCAGGTCGGTCGTCGCTGGACGTTGATCGGCCGTCCAGCGGTCGATCAGGTTGCGCAACGGAGCCATCGCGGGCCGCGAACGTCGAAGCCGCGAGGCCAGGTCGACCGTTTCCTCCCGCAATTCGGCGGCGGAACCGGCTGGACAGTCGCGGGCATACTCGGCCAGCATCTCCAGACAACGGCGGGCCAACTGTGCCGCCCCGCGAGTCCGATCGTCGGCGATCTCGCGCACGTAATGGGCTTTGGTCAATGATCGATTCATGATAAATCCTTGGGGCCGAAAACTCCATCGCGCCGGTCCATCAGCGCGACCCGATCGTCCCTGACATGAGCAGGAGCCAAGGCCATGCCAAAACCCCGCCCACGGGGCGACCCTAGTCTGTAATAACCCATATCGAGTGGGATTTGTTTAAAAGAAATGGTGGTTTCGGGCATGACGGGATATTTCAGAATCAGATTCGGTGAACGTTTTGGTACGATTCCATCGACGGAAGTGGACGAGTTAGTACAAAGGAGCCATGCCAGTTAGTGCACATGGGAACGAGATTCAAGTTTCGGCGGCGCCTAGCCAAATTGCGGCGATGATTTCCATAAAAGCGATAGGATCATTCCATCCGTGGCGGCTCAACGGCCGAGCCTGCACTTCACACTAACAATACGGAGCATACCATTGAAAGCCCACTAGTTAGAATTTAGGGTGATTTGATTAGAACGGTTGGGCGAAGCCGGCCAATTGCGATATCTTGAATCATGAGTTGGGATGGATAAGCGCCATGAAGTTTTAAAATATCCAGCGCCGGGCTATTCTTGGGTCCTCTGAATCGACCTCCAAGATCGGGATCGGACTGGTGTGCCTGATGTTCTTTGGTTGGAACGCATCCATCCATGGTGATGGGTATTTCATTCCGCCTTCGGCCTCTTACGAACGCCTGCCCGCCCTCCCCCAGCAACGCGCCCTGATCGTTTTCGAGGAGGGGATGGAAACGCTCGTCATCGAATCCTCGATGGAGGCCGATGAAGGCGACCGGTTCACCTGGGTGCTGCCGCTGCCCGCCCCGCCCGAAAGTATTGAACCGGCGGATACGGGAATCCTCTCAACGTTGAGTTTCCTCACCAGAACCCACATCGTCGCGTCCAGCGAGGTCCTGATTGGGCCTTCGATCTTTGTGTTTCTGTTATGCAGGCTCATTTCAATCGCATTGATGACTCGTAATGCCAAACGCCGCGGGTGCTTACACTATTTGATCGGTATCGTCATATATATAGGATTCATGATGTCGATATCCGTTGGCGGTCTGCCGAATGGACAATCCCTGGATCGGGACATGGCTCAGGTCTTGTGCCACGAGCGGGTGGGCGACTACGAAGTGGCGGTACTGAAGGGGGGAACTTTCGGTGAGATCGAAAACTGGCTGGATCGACATCAGTTCCAACCGATTGAGAATAAGGCCCGCGAGATCGTCAAGGATTATATCGAGGAAGGTTGGGTGTTCATGTTGGCCCAACTGGACCGGAAACAAAAAGGCCGCTTAACCCCCTACCCCCTCCAAATCACTTTCCCGAGCGAGCAACCGATCTATCCGATGCGCTTGACGGCTCTGGGCGGCGGAGAGACGCTCGTGAGGCTTTTCGTCAAGGCCGACGGTCCCTACACGCATCCGTCACTTCATCTGCAGTTTACCGACGAATTGAATGATCGCGAAGAAGATGCTCGTTATCGATCCGTTTCCATGCGGCACTATAGGCGAGGCGCCCATACGTACGATGCCCTCGCGAAACTGATCGAGGGCGAAGGATGGCTGACTTGCCTGCGGGCCCAACTTACGCCCGATCAGATGAATCAGGATTTTCTCTTGACCCCGCTGGATTCGACCCGTCCGCACCGCGACCGGTTTTATAGCCGTGGTTCGGCGAAGACCGCGGCGTTCAGCAGGATGCTTGGGATCCTCGCCATTGGCATATTGCTTGTCGGGATCTGTTTACGGAGGAATCAACGATGGCGTTCGGCGGCGCTCCGGATCGTCATCGGCGGCGGAATCCTATCCGGCCCCTTGATCTATTTCAGCTTGCCGATTAAAGAGAACATTCAGACCTATCACAATGCTTTCGTGGATTCGCGCCGTCATCAAGCGTAGATGGAGGCGCTCATGAAAGACATCCCCGCTGAAGCGTTTGCGTCGACCGATACCCTGAAACTGGCCGCTGAAGCCCGGCTGCACCCGGATTTGATGAATTACTACACGGGCGAACCGGTGCGGATTGAACAAAGTCCGGGCAACGTCGGCATCGTATCGCCTCAAGACCACCACAAGGTGATTTTATCCGGGATTTCCCATGTTAGGTAATCAAAGCGTTCAATACAACCGATCCTGACTTGAGGACTTCGTGATCCATGAAGATTCAGTTCCACTTCACGATTTGGCCGACCCGACTGACCTCGATAAACGACTCGGCCGGTCGTCTGACATGACCATTGACCAATTGATTCTTCACCCCATCCAGAATCGATTCGATATCCTGCTTGGTGACGGAGGGAAAGTCATCCAGTT
>CAUZJO010000059.1:0-28034 GCA_963580245.1 Candidatus Sumerlaeia bacterium
ATTCTGCTCCAGCATCTGGGGCTTCCACTGCCGAACCGATCCAAAAGAATTCAAAATGTAGTGCAGACTTTTACCCGAAAAATGCAAATTTCCTCGAAAACGGGCACTTCTAAGCTCTGAACTGCGGAAAATGGGCTAGGGAAAGGATAGCAAACCAACCATGAGTTGTAAAACGCAAAACGGAAAACTCTCGGATTCGACCGTCGTCGCCGCCATCGAGGATCAGGTCTCTTGCGACCTGGCCGGCGATTCCGTCATCCTCAACTTGCGCGATGGGGTCTACTATGGACTCGATCCGGTGGGGACCGACATCTGGCTGCTCGCGCAGCAATCCAAGACGATCACTCAGATCCGAGACACCCTCATGGGAAAGTATGAAGTGGACCCTGAACAATGCGAGCAGGGCTTGCAGGCCTTCCTGAAGGATATGTCCTCCAAGGGACTCGTCGAACTCAGAAACGGCAACCATCATTAAGTCCTCTCCTTCCGGCGTGCGTAGCGGCCGTTCAATCCGTCTGGCCGTTGCGGTCGGGGTCTCTCGTGCGCCTATAGGTCCCGGGGTCTTCATCGGCATCATTCACGCCGCAATCTTGGGCTGATTCGTGCGCATCCCTACCCCCAGTTTCCTCCTCAACGCGAGCCCCTTTGCCTGCGATCCATCGATCTTCCCCAGGGCGGGGTAGGCCACGAAACATGTGCCGCCGCCGCTGGGTGTCGGCCGCCGAGCTTGACGCGGCGCACGATGCCGTTCAAAATGAATTGACTCCGAATCGGCGACTTCACGGCATGGACGTGCATTCGGTTAGCCCACAGCGGCCATCTAGCTCGGCCGACGGCCCCCATGGACCATACCGACAGCTCCCTCTCCCCTTCGCCCAACCGGGACCTATTCCCGTTGCGCCATAAGTTCGGCTACCTGTTCGTGGTGGCGAGCGTGGTGGGTCTGTTTCTTTGGGCCTCCCTTGCCTTCGTCGCGGAGCTCGACCGCTATCAGTATGACAAAGAGCGATACGCGGCCGAGCGGGCCCTGGACGCGATTGCGAACAATAATGAGGACCTGGCCCGCCAGGAGGTCAACGTCCTAATGACGGACCGGCCGATCTACAGCGGCTTCCTGAACCGCCCGATCAGCGATGTCTACGAAGGCCCCGTCTTGCGCAATCGGGTGACCCCCCTGGAGCAACTGGCCGCCAAGCTGCTGGATCTGGAACTGTTCGAGGAATCCGAGATGGTCCTGTGGAAGGCCCTTTTTGAGTATCACATCGCCAGTCGCACCCTCGAGCTGATCGTCCCCTGGGAATTGATGTACTCGGTCAAGGCGCTCAGGGACCAGCGCGAGGATTGGGCCTCGGTCTTCGAAATTTGTAAAATCCTGGCCATCCACGGCGTGGATACCATCCGCAATCCCAACGAGATGGAGCCAACCCCCTTCGAGGTCTACCCCACGCTGTTTGAATCGCTTCCCCACGACGAGACCGCCCAGATTATGACCGGCCTGAGAAACCTCTACGATAGCCGCCTGGAAACGCGGCCCAACCAACGCCAGTCCCTGCGCCGGCGGGCCCTCGTGAACCTGGTTCAGGCCCGGCAACTGACCCGTAACGACGTAACCCGCCGCAAGCTCAACGCGATGATCCACGGCCTTCATATCGACCTGGGAGAGCGCGAGCAGGCCAGGGAGTTCCTCGGCGAGGTCTGGGGACGGGATGCCGGTTTCATGGACCTGTTCTGGAACAACTTCCCCTGGCCCACCGGCCGGGAGACCATGGACCTGTTGGAACGCGAGCCTTCGCTGCTGGGGATGCTGTGGCGCGACCGGCCGGCCACCGCCACCCTGTCGCTCACCAACTTCCTGGATAGCTTCCTGCTTGATGAGCGTGTCCACGTCTACAGATTCCAGGGCAGGACCGAGCTCAAGCTGGAGCAGAACGGCTATTTCAACCCCAATAACCGTTTCATGCATATCGGCGACAGCGTCGAGCTTAACATGAACGTGGCCGCTTCGATGGAGATCAGCTCATACGCGCCGATTCGCCGCGTCTATCTGGCCTACAAGTCAACTTACGCGCTGGGCCTGTTTCCGATCCTCCTGATCAGTGTCGACGACGGCCCCTATATTCCGATCTACTGCGATTCCACGGAGCCGGACTTGGTGGCCATCGACCTCGGCGGGGTCAAGGGGACCTTCAAACTCAACTTCGTCTACCTCAACGACGCGGCCTTTCAATGGCCCGACAAGAACATCAACGAAGACCGGAACCTGACGCTCTACCGCATTGCCTTGGTTCACGTGGAACCGGCGGGATGAGCGATGGCGGCCCCAACGGTTCTCTACCTGCTCGACTATACCGACCTCGGCGGAGGTGAGACCAGTTTTCTGGCCTTGATGGAGCAATGGCGGCGGTCCGCCGCCGGTCCACCTTTCCGACCCGAGGTGATCGTGACCGGCCGCGGCCCGGTGTCCGAGCGGCTCGAGGCGCTCGGGGTAGGGATCCACGTGGTCGGTTACCCTCTGCGCCTGCGGCGGGGCACGCTCCCGTGGTTCAGCTTGGCCGCCGCGCGCCAAATTGACAACCTGATGGACGCCTTGCGACCGGCCGTGGTCCACGCCAACAATTTCTTTGGGCTCACCTACGCGGGCGTGCCGGCGCGGCGGCGGCGCGTGCCTTTGGTTTGGACCTGTCACGGCTGGTATGAACTGGAGGGGATGGCCAAGCGCTTGATCGCCCGCCGGTTCGCGACCCACCTGGCGTGCGTCTCGGAGGCCGTCCGGCTCGAGGCCGCCCGCGCCCTGGGCAGACCGGACCGGACCTCGACCGACTACCTGGGGATCCTCCCGTTCCAAGACAAAAACGCCGGAGGCGCCGCCGGGGAGTTGCGCGACGCTGTCCGGCATGAGTTCAAACTCTCGCCCCATGCGCCCCTGATCGCCGTGCTGGGCCGCTTTCAGCCGATCAAGGGCCATGCGTTGCTACTGGACGCGCTCCCGCAAATCCGCCGCCGCGTCCCCGATTTAAAGGCATGGTTCATCGGCGACGCCCTATTCGGGAGTCGTGAAGAGACCGAACACAAGCACCTGCTCGAAAAACGGGTGCGCGCGGAAGGGTTGAGCGACTCGGTCCGGTTCTTGGGCTTCCGGACCGATGCGCGGCGCTTGCTCAGGTCCCTCGATGCGCTGGTCATCCCCTCGGCCCGCGAGTCGTTCAGCATGGTGGCCGTCGAGGGCCTGGAAGCCGGCGTCCCCGTCATCGGGCCCGACGGTTGGGGTCCCCGCGAGATCATTGACGCGCCCGCCACCGGCCTGCGCTTCCGTCCCGGCGACCATCAGGACCTGGCGCGGGTCGTCGTCGAGGCCCTGACCCGCTCCGGCGAGGCCCACGCGTTCGATCCCGCGGCCGGCCCCCGGCGCGTGGAGCGGCTGTTCTCGGCCCAGGCCCATCTCGAACGCACGCTGGTGCTCTACCGCAAGCTGGCGCCCGGTTTCTGAAATTCGTTGGATTGTGCTCTCGGCCGGGGACTATGCTCGTCCGCCGCCGCACCGATCCCTAACCGACCCCTTAACCGACCCCCCCCAAGGCCCCCATGGACACCCACCTCACCCATTCCATGCTCATCACGGTCGTGATCGCCATCGCGGGGGGAGTCTTCGCCATCGCCCTGTCTCGTAAGCTGGACCTCTCGGCGATCGTCATCTTACTGCTCCTGGGGATGGGGCTGGGACCCGCGATCGGATGGGGGATCGTTGATCCTCAAAGTCTCGGAAACGGCCTCTCGGTGCTCATCTCGCTGGCGGTCGGGGTGATTCTCTTTGAAGGCGGCCTGACGCTCGACGTGAGCGGTTACCGCTCGGCCCCCACCCTCATCCGCCGCCTACTGAGCATCGGCGTGCTGGTCACATGGCTTGGCGTCGCTCTGGCCATCGGGCTTATCTTCCGCCCGGGGATGCCGACCTCGCTGCTGGCCGCCAGCCTAGTCATCGTCACCGGTCCCACCGTGATCGGCCCCCTGCTCAAGCGCATCAAGGTCAACACCCAGCTCCATAACATTCTCCACTGGGAAGGGGTCCTGATCGACCCCATCGGGGTCTTCGTCGCGCTGCTATGCTTCGAGTGGGTGACCGGCGCCGCCGGCGAGACCGTCCTGGCCAACTTCATCCTGCGCCTGCTCGGTGGTTTGGTAATCGGGGTGGCCGGCGGGCTGATCGTCTATGGCATGATGCGTTATCGGCTCGTTCCCGAAGAGATGCTCAACCTGTTCGCCCTGGCCTCCGCCGTCTTCATATTCGGCCTGACCGAGCTGTGGATCTCGGAGGGGGGCCTGCTGGCGGTGACCGTGGCCGGCTTGGTCCTGGGCTGGCTGCGCCCGGTCGAGCTGGAGCAAATCCGCCGCTTCAAGGGCGAGATCACCGACCTGCTCATTGGCATGTTGTTCATCCTGCTAGCGGCCAATCTCGAGCCCCAGCAGTTTATCGACTTCGGCTGGCGCGGGGCACTGGTGGTCGCCGTGGTGATGCTCGTGGTGCGGCCGCTGAATATTCTTTGCTGCTCCCGGGGCCTCGATATGGGCTGGCGCGAGAAGGTCTTCCTGGGTTGGGTGGCCCCCCGCGGGATCGTTGCCGCCTCGATGGCCTCGCTCTTCGCCATCGAGCTCTCCAATCAGCGCACACCCATGATCAGCGACCCCAAGTTCATTGAGACCTTCACCTACTCGGTCATCATGGCGACCGTCTTGGTCCAGGGGTTCACGGCCGGCCCGCTGGCGGCACTGCTGCGGCTCAAACGGCCCAAGCCGACGGGCTGGATGATCCTGGGGGCGCACCTGCTGGCCCGGCGCATCGCCCGTTTCCTGGCCGCCGAGACCGAATTGCCCATCCTGCTGGTCGACCGCAACGCCAAGCTCGTGAGCGAGGCCAAGGCCGAGGGCCTCGAGGTGCTGCGGATCGACGCTCGCCACAAGGACCTGGAGGAGGCGGCCGAGATGCGCGGCATGGGCAACCTGCTCGCCCTGACCGACAACGAGGAACTGAACCAGCTCGCATGCCAGCGCCTGAGCCGCCAGCTCGGTCGCGACCAGGTCCGCCGCTGGAGTTCGGAAGGGGAGATCGAGCAACGCGACCCGACCCAAGGTCTCCCGATCTGGTCGCACCTGCCCAAACCCTCGCTGCTCAGCGCGGAGCTCGAGGGCCACGAGGCCTCCAGCGTGCGCCTGACCCGACCCCTCGCCGAGTTGGACGAGCTGACCGTCCCGCTAATCGGCGTCAAGGACAAGATCGTCTGCCCCGACCCGACGCCGGACGACGAGGAGGCCGTCAAGGGATTCACCCGCCTGCTGTGCCTACGTCGCCAGGCCGATTACCTGATCCGCAGCCTCCGGGAGGAACTGATCGTCCGACTGGACGTCAAGAGCATGAGCGACCTGCTGGCCGTGCTGGTCGATCGGCTGGTTGACAAACTCCCCCAGATCCCGCGCCAAGCGACCCTCACCGAGCTGCTCGACCGAGAAAAAGCCTTCCCCACCTCCCTGGGTCACGGGATCGCCGCCCCCCACGCCTACAGCAAGGCGATTAAATCGCGCATCTGCGCGGTCGCCCAGGTCCCCGGAGGCATCGATCTGGACGCGGCCGACGGCGAGCCGGTGCGCCTGGTTTTTCTGATGCTCAGCCCCGCCGGCGACCCCGAAGGCCACCTGGCCACCCTGGCCGAGATCGCCCGCCTGCAGCTCGACGAAGAGACCCGCGGCTGCCTCATGCAAGCCCCCGCCCCCCGCGAATTCCTCCAGATCATCCGCGACTACAAACCGCATTAATAACTTTACATATTAGGAAGATTTACTTATCGTGGAATGGCTAATCCCGGCCAATTGGCAATTGATTCCCATGGGCGACGGGAGACGACGATGAAACTATCGGCCGGCCTGATACACCACTACAATCAGTTGTACAAGCAATGCGAGGTTCCCGAGGGATCGATCGAAGGCCGTTTTCAGAGGCGGGCCCGCGCTATCTTGGGCAAGAGGGACCGGTACGACGCAGTCCAGACGGAAACGGGGGCGCCGTGGTGGATCGTTGCTTGTATTCACAGCCTTGAATGCGATTTGAGCAATAACAAAATGTTGCACAACGGGCAAAATCTTCCCGGCCCAACCACCATGGCGCCCAAGGAGCGGGGTCCGTTCGACTCATGGCACGACGCGACCGTTGACGCGATTGAGCTTAAGCTTAATCGTACGGCGCGAGGCTTTGCGTGGCGACATATTCATGAGGCACTGTGGTTCTTGGAACGATACAATGGATTTGGTTATCTCTTGTACCATCCAACCAACGGTGAATTCCCCTTACCTGTTCGGATTGACAAAATCGCACGGCCACGGGAAATACGTCGCGGATGGAAGGTTTGATCCTAATGCAAAGACCAAACATCTAGGGGCCGTTGGCATCATCAAAACGTTGGTCGGGCTGGAAGAGGCCCCACACCTTGCGGCAAAGCGGATGACCGGACCGGTGAACCCGAACTTTTCGACGGCGGGTGGCTACGAGGTTTCCAGACTCCAGCACATGCTCAACACCATGCCCGGCAAGCGGCTCAAAACCGACGGCGCCTACGGACCTAAATCCAAGGACCGGTTCCGGGAAGTTTTTGGTTGAACGGTCAGGTTGCTTCGCACACCATAATACCGACTCGTGCGTTAGGCGTATATGGCTGCCAGTTTGTCTTGTCGTCTCGGAACCTAACTTGTGCAATCGCTCTATTAGATCATCGCCGCTGAGATCAAGGGGAAGTCTCATACAGCGAAGCCCTCTTCCTTCACGAAGTGTAGACGAACGACCTTGGGTCGATCCTGGCCCTCGAAATGGCACTGCACGGCGTCGCGCACCATGCTTCGAAGCTGATTCAGGGAATCCGCTTCGGTAAAGATCGCACGATTCACGGCCTTAGCTTCATAACCGCCTTCCGGTGCCTCCTCAACCACGAATATAATTTCATGATTCATGTGGGTAAAATCCTTTCTGAAATTGGCTCTCGTTCACGCTGAAGGTTGACGGTCCTCGCCTGAACGCGCGTTTAAGCACGATAACCCGAGCCACCGTCAATTCAATTCCTTGATCCGCCCCCGTATATCAGGCGGTAACGACTCTTCCAGTTCCGGTCGAACCTCGACTAACCGGATGATATCGGCCAGGTCTTTTTGTCGTTTGCTTGGGCGGCGGCGCTTGTCCTGATACGCCCAGACCTTGCCGCGCAACAGGTCCTCGATGACCGCGACTTTCATGGGATATCCAAGAACCGTTTGGTCTTGCGCCCCGGTGATGAAGGATTGGTATCGCTGGTCCGTCTGGATTTGAATGCGCAAGTCGGACTCGTTGCTTGATAGATTCACGCCATGCGCGAATTCTTCGACCTTCAGGCCTTGCGAAGCGGCCCTGTCAGCCACTTTCGCCACGTTCCGGGCCGCGACGACGAGATCGAGGTCGAGGCTGACCACCGGGTCGGCGTATGCGTTGACCCCGAAACCGCCAATGATGCAGTAGGTCGATCCGGTTTCGGCCAGAACGTCGAGCAAGAGCTGGATCAGGTCCCGCTTCCCGTTGCACACCGCGTTCATGAACTCTTTGCCCATCATCGTCAGCAACCCGCTCGCGAACCACAATCCATGATGATGATAACATCACCCCATTGCGTTGAATAGCGGATTGGCCGACACTCCGAGACCTACTGTTGCTCGCTGGAAAACGCGGCCCTTGGGGTAGGCGGGACTTTCACTTCGCGCGGAGGACGCTTAACGTGGCAAGATGCTTACCTCGGGGGCCGGAACCTCGATGCTTGCTTGGCGTCGGTGTTGCGTCCTCATCGCGCCGAGCGTATCGCGAACATTCGGATGGGACCAAACATGCGCATTGCGGGTTTAGCTAAATGGCGGCCGTATCAAGTCCGTCGGTTGAGGCGACGGGTCGAGCGGGCCGGCGCCGCGGTTTGCCTCCACCTTGGCTGCGGCGAGGTCTATCTCAACGGTTGGATCAACGTCGACGTGGCGGGCGGAGACCCCGTTCCCGACGTGATTCTCGACTTGCGGCGAGGGCTCCCCTTGCCCGACCAGTGCGCCGACCTGATCTTTTCCGAGGACGTCCTCGAACATCTCGACCTCGCCTCGGGGCGGCGGCTGCTGGTCGATTGCCATCGCGTCCTGCGGCCCGGCGGCGTGATGCGGCTGGTGACGCCCAACCTCAGATCTTTCGCTCAGGCCTATCTGGACCGCGACGAGGCGACGCTTGCGTGGTACCGCGCCGAGCTCGGTTGCGAGAGCTTCGCCGAGATGCTCAACGCCGGCCTGCGCGCCTGGGGTCACCAGTTCCTCCATGACGCCGATTCGCTGACCGACCGGCTCAAGCAAATCGGCTTCGACCCCCGACGCCGCCAGTTCCAATCCAGCGACGAGCAACGCCTGCGCGGCCTCGACCGCCGCAACGCCGACGAAGGCGCCCATTCGATGTATTTCGACTGCTACAAGGCCGACTGATCCAAGACCCCCGCGGCGGTAAACATAGACAACCGAACCCTTCGCCAGGTTTATCTTTAAACTCACAGTCTCATGAGTCCGAATGCGCATTCCCCATTCCATCCTCCAATTCGATATGTTATCTCTCAATCCACTTGTCGCCATCCGGTATCACGAATCTAGGGTGTAGGGGAAACTCACGATGAACGACGAACAAACTCGCGCGCAGGTCGCCGCGGCTTTTTTGCTGCGCCTGACCCTTGGGCTCCTATTCTTCGTCGCGGGTCTGAATAAGGTTATCAGCGGCCCGTCGGGAATCGGGCAGCACATCAACCAGAAGTTCAGCGAAACGTGGCTACCCGCCTTCCTCTACGTCCCGTTCGGCGCCGTTCTGCCCTGGGCCGAGCTGATTCTCGGTATCTTGATCATTCTCGGCCTGTTTCGCTGCTGGTCGGTGCTCTTGGGCGGCCTGCTGATGGTTTCGTTGACCTTCGGCAACATGGTCACGGGTGATCACGGGACCGTCTCGAGCAACGTGGTCTACGTCGGCCTGTTCGCGGCGGCGCTGTTGACCGGCCACTGGGACCAAATCAAGCTGGACCGGCTGATGAAAAAGTAGCGGCGGCCCTCGCGCGCCGCGTTCGTCCACGATGGGAGCGCCTGAACTTGCAAGCCAACTCACCACTCAGGATCGGTCAGGGATTCGACGTGCACGCCTTCGCCGCGGGGCGGCCGCTGGTCCTGGGGGGCGTCGCCGTGCCCCATCCGGCGGGTCTCGCGGGCCATTCGGACGCCGACGTGCTCACCCACGCCGTCATCGACGCCTTGCTCGGCGCGGCCGGGATGGGCGACATCGGCCACCGCTTCCCCGACACCGACCCCGCCTGGGCCGAGGCCGATAGCATCGAGCTGCTGCGCCTGGTCAACGCGGAGCTGGAGGCGGCTGGCTGGGCGATCGTCAACATCGACGCCACGATCATCGGCCAGGCCCCCAAGATGGCCCCCCATCTACCGGCCATGACCCAAAAGCTCGCCCACGCCACCGGCATCGAACCGGCGCGGATCAACCTCAAGGCCACCACGACCGAGCGACTGGGCTTCACCGGCCGCGGCGAAGGCATCGCCGCCCAGGCCGCCGCGCTGCTCACCGGCCGCCCGGCCTGAGAGGGCTGCGGTCGCAATGGCCAAACATCCCCGCCGCGCCCCCTGGACCCTCTCGCCCGGCGACCTTCCCAGCGAATCCGCCCTTGAATGCGAGCCGCGTCTGCGCGGGCTCGAGGTGAACGCCTTTTTTCGGCTGCTCACGATGCGGCGAACGAGGGGGACCGAACATAGTGGCGCATCGGCCGGATGGGTTCTCTTGCTGATTTTCTTGATGCTATTCTTGACCCCTATCCCCGGCCTCCTCGTAACGGGTCTCATCCGCTCTGTCTGGAGAAGTGCCAAAAGGGATCGAAGGCAACAGACGCTCGGGGGGGGTGACCCGAGACCGCTTGTTCGAGCTATCCCTCACCGGGCTCGAGCCGGGGGACTATGTCATTGGTTTGTGGGGTTTCGCCGCCTCGGGCCGCGCGCAAAACTTTGCGGACTGGATCCTGGACACCCTGGTCATTCTATCCGCCGTGGTCTGTCTATCCATACCGATTCATGTCCGTTCCTTCATTTCGCTCGTTTTCTTGTTCGCGTTTTTCTTCGTCGGCTACCGATCCCACTACCCTTATCACAGGCTGCGTTCCGTCTCTCGGCAGATCTCGACGGCCCGCCGGGACTTCGAGCCAGCCGACTGGTCCGACCACTTGATAGGGTCCTTGGGACGCACGCTGCTGACTGGCGTCCAGATATTTGCTTCAATGATGGGGATAACCCTGGTCGTCGTATTGTGCGTCGTGTTTGCATCAACAGTCGCATCAGAATCTGAGTCGATCGCCTCTTATCTATTCGCGGTGTCGCTATCGATTGCCGGCTGGGCCGTCGGTTATGGGATGGGGATAGCCAACCGCGAGCGAGCAGATTTTCACCTCCGTCAGTCCACGGAAGACGTCCGCAGGATCCTGGAGTTGGTGCGAGAGGAATAGACACAGGCGACCATGCCGTTTCAATCGCGAAAGAAACACCGATCCTGGGAAATCACCCCCGCCGACCTCCCCACCGAGGAGGTCCTGGCGACCGAGCCGCGCCTGCGCGGGCTCGAGAACAATCCGGTTTTCCGCCTAACGATGCTGCGCCGGCGCGCGCCCCTGTTCGAATCGCTCTTGCCGCTGATCTACATCTTGGGCCTCTTCCACATCTCGATGGTCATCGGCGGCGGCCCGCTTATCCTGGTGGGATTCATCTTTTTTGGGTGAGTCGTCTTTCTTGCTCATCGTTGGATCCAACCGCCCGGCGGCACGGCCTCGCTGTGGGGCCTGACGCGCGAGCATTACGCCGACCTGTATCTCACCGGTCTCCCGCCCCACGAGATCCTCGCCGGGCTGTGGGGCAACTCACTCTCGCAGCGGTTCATGCGCAAAGGGAAACGGGCCTTGAGGGTCCTTGCCCTGTTGTTCATCCTGGGCGCGATCTCCCTCCCCGCGCCCCTGAACGTTGCCTGCCACGTATGCATGTTCCTGACGGTCTTTGGCCTCACCGCCGTCCATCGATCCTATCCGTTTCACGCCCTGCCCGCCTTGGCCAGGGCCGTTGCGACCCAGCGCAGGGCCATCGAGGGCCGTGCCCAAGCGATCGAAGTCCTCATCCAAGCCCTGCTCCCCATCGGCGGCTTCATCCTGGGAACCCTTCTCGCCTCCGTCGTGATCATTGTTATCTTTTTCTTGATCATGCTCAGCTTCACTCTCTTCCCCCTACTCTTCCCGGTCCCCGACACAAACCTCGAACCGATCCAGTGGATCTTCCAACAAGTCTGGACCGTGCCCATCATATTCCTCGCCACGATGGCGGCCGCATGGGTGACCGGGCGCATCATCGGTAACAGCCGCATCACCCGCTCCAGAATGTTCCTCAAACGGATGACCGATGAGATCGAAGCCATCCTCGCGATGCAACAGGAGAAATAGGCCCGCCGATCATGCCGCCCCCCAAACGCCGCCACCGCTGGGAACCGACCCCCGCCGACCTCCCCACCGAGAAGGCCCAAGCCGCCGAACCACGCCTGCGCGACCTCGAGAACAACGCCATATTTCGATTGATGACCTTTTACCAATCGGGTGAAGTCTCGCTCTGGGGACCGATTGTCTGGATTTCGTTTCTCCTGCTGGCGGGTGCCCTCGTGACCCTGATCGGCGGTTCACTCGTGCATTTCGTCGCCCTTCTGAGCGTGGCATGTGTCGGGTTTATGATTCCGTTATGTTTTTCAGGCCGACTCGGTTCAGTCGTCGTAACCATCAACAGGCCCTTCCCATTGTCTTTGTACAGGGAATTGGCCCAAACAACGTTCAAGCCCGACGAGTTCATCAACACCCTCTGGGGGAGCCAAAGCAGAAGGCGCGCCATGCGCCGGCGTGTCACAGCCTTTTACGGCTTGACTCTAATCACCCTAATGGTCATTTCAGTCTACGGGTGGTTGGAGTGGGGTATGCGATGGGTATGCACCTTGGCGTTGTTCGTGTTGGGTTCGCTACTTGGGGGTGTTCGATTCGACCCCTACCATGTACTGTCTTCCGTTCACGAAGAGATCAAGAACCAAAGGCACATGATCGATCGGATGCGCATTCCCTTTTGGGCGTTGCGTGTACTGGTTAAGCCCATCATCGGACTATTAGTGGTTTTGGCGCTTCTTGTCTTCGTGGCCGTAAAGCTAATGTTGCTGTCGCCCGCCATCTCCGTCGTTTTCAAGAAATATGAGTGGCTCCTGGAGTATACGTGGGTCTTTGCGACGCATCTGGCCGGACTATCGGTGCTGGCGATTGGCTGGCTGCTCGGCCGCGTCTTTGCCATCATCGACCAAGCCCGAACGCCGAAGCGGCTCAAACGCATGCGTGACGACATCAACCGAATCATTGAACTCCAACTCACGGATCAAGTTATGAGGGATCGTTGGCCCGCCTCATGAAACCGAACCGCCGCCGCTGGGAACTGACCGCCGCCGACCTCCCCACCGAGAAGGCCCAGGCCGCCGAACCGAGCCTGCGCGACCTCGAAAACAACGCCATCTTCCGGCTCTGCACCCTGCGCCGAGGTTTGTTGGACCAGATCTATTTCTCATCTAAGCCCGCAGATGTCGAAGACCGCTTTTACCGAGATCTCCGCCTGACGTTGCTCAAACCCGAGGATTACGTCAATGGCGTCTGGGGCAGCAAGGTCTCGCGACGAAAGTCCATCTGGCGAATGATCACGTTCTGGGTCCTCGTTATTCTCATCGCCGCGGTCGTTTCGGATTATTCCTGGCTGCACGTGGATTTTCGATTGTTTTGTGCCGTCGGTCTGTTCTTTCTGGGTCTGCCGGTCGCCGCCCGCTTCAATGGTCCCTATTCCGCATTGCCGAGCGCCTATCGCTTCTTCGTGTCCCAACGCCGTGCCGTCGAACGCAAGGCCCGGCCCGTGGCGGCCTCCCTCCGACACAATTCCGAATCCCTCCGCTCTGATTATGACTTCTATCTTTGGATGGAGGTAGGGGGCGCCGGCTGTTCGTGCTGTGGACAATCTTGGCCCAGAATGAATGGCTCTTATCTAACCTAAGCGGCGGCGCGATCTCCCTTGCGCTCGGATTGATCGTCGGTTGGGCTTACGTGATGTTCGTAAGAATACGGGCTCCCCGTTCCCTGGCCAAGATGGACGAGAACGTCCGAAAGATCCTTGCCCTGCAGCAAATGGACTGAGGCTGGCGGATCAGGAGGGCGCCGCCGACTGGCGCGAGAGGAAATCCATGAACAGCTCGCCGTCAAACTCCACGGTATTCTCCACCAGCTCGGTCTCGAGGTCGTTGAAATAGAGGTCGTAGACCGTCTGACGTTCGTGCGCCAGCGGCGTGGGGCAGAAGCATGCCTCGCTCCACCGGACCACCCCCGGCTCCGTGATCCGCGCGCGTCGCATCGATTCCACGATTTCCTTGCCGTCGGGTTTCTGTGCGAGAATCGTGCCGTCGGTCAGTTTGCGTTGGAATTCGACCATCCTCTCCGGGATGGCATGGGCCTTCACCGAATAGAACATCGTTCCACTCCTCTCTGGCGGGCCGCGCGACCGACCCTCAACCGTTTTTGCGGGCGACGGCGCCTCCCTTGAGAAAACCGACCTTCGGCAGTTTGCCCACCAGCGGAGCGGCGTATTCGAGAAACGCCTTGGTCACGTCGTTGCCTTCTTCATTCAGGAACTTCTTGGGCAGCCGGGTCGTGTGCTTGGCCACCACCGACAGCGGATTGACTTTATACTTGATCTTGTAGGGGCCCTCCTTTGCGCGAACCAGTGAGATCGTCCCGCTCGTCCCGCTCGTCCCGCTCGTCCCGCTTGTCTCGCCCGTCTCGCCCGTCTCGCCCGCGAGGGCCGCCCGCACCGCCCGCCGACCCACCTCGCGCGCCTCGGCCGCGTCGACCTCGGACCACACGCCGCAAAACGACCGCTGCAGATACCCATACGTGTCCGACCGCACCCGCACGCCTGCCTCGAGGCCGTCTTTGATGACTTTCGTGAGGTAATCGCCCAACGCCCCGGTCCCCGAAAGCTGGACGTTGCCGTGGCTGTCGACCCCCTGCTGGAACTTGCTCGCGATCGCCTGGCCCTCGGCGTCGGCAATCCCTTCGCTCGCCGCCACGATGCATCGCCCATGTTTCGCGTAGACCGCCTTGACGTCCGCGACGAACTTGGCCTCATCGAAAGCGACTTCGGGCACGTAGATCAGGTGCGGCCCCGAGTCCGGCCGCGCCCGTCCCAGCGCGGCGGCGGCGGTCAGGAACCCCGCGTGGCGACCCATGACCACGTTGATCTTGATCCCCTTGAGCGACCGGTTGTCCAGGTCGTCGCCCATGAACGCCTGGGCCACGAACTTGGCCGCCGAGCCAAAGCCCGGACAGTGATCGGTCCCGATCAGGTCGTTGTCGATCGTCTTGGGGATGTGGAAGACCCGCAGGTCGTAATCCCCCGCCTTGGCCACCTCGTGAACAATATTGGCCGTCTCGGCCGAGTCATTGCCCCCGATGTAAAAGAAATAGCGCACGTCGTGCGCGCGCAGGACCTCGAACATCGCGCGGCACTCCTCCTCGGTCGGCTTCTTGCGCACCGATCCGAGCGCCGCCGACGGCGTCACGGCCACCTTTTCCAAGTTGCTCTCGCGTTCCTTGGTCAGGTCGATCAGGTCTTGCTCGAGCACGCCCTCGACGCCGTGTCGCGCCCCGTAAATCCTCTTGAGAGTCTTGCGGTGCCGCTGGGCCTCGAGCACGGCGCCGACCAGGCTCTGATTGATTACCACCGTCGGCCCCCCCGACTGGCCGATCACCATGTTGCCCGCGGGTCCTTTGGTTGATTTCTTAGCCATCGTCATCACCTTTGTCGTGGAATGTTAATCTCTCGTTAGGGCCGAGCCCATAACGCTGGGCGCGGTCCCCGTGGGTCCGATGCAAACCGGCCGCTCTCCGCTCGCTTCACCTCGCCACACCTAGCAATGAGTCGCCGGGTAGTCAATGATAACGTCGAATCAGACTGGTGTGGGGTGTGATTCAGATTTGGGAGTAAACGGCGCTTCAATGCAAAGCCTCCGTTCGTGCTCGTGCTCGTAATCGGTCTTTTTCTCAGGTCACAATCGAGGTGGGACGCAGTGATGCGCGCGATTACGATTACGAGCACGAGAAATGAGAGACGACTGTCAACGAGGCTGGAGAAACCACGCCAAGACGGCACTGACTCCAAAATCGGAATCACAGCCTTGCCGTGGGTGATTCCGAATCCGTGACACGGTCGGCCATTTTCAATAGCCGGCCGAAGGCAAACGCCAGATAAATCAGCGCAAACAGCCGAACCGAAAGCGTCGAGACGCCCGCCGCCAACGCCCCCAACGTCGGGATCAAAACCACGTCGATGCCGACGTTCAGGATCAACTGCGACAGGTTCATCCACGTCAACCACTGGGGCCGCTCGAACGCGAGGCAGAAAAATGATAATGGATTGACGACAACCGATATCGAGAAGCCAATGACGAGCAAATCGAAAACCCAAACGCTTTGCTCGTATTCCCCCCCGCGAATCCACGGAAAAAACAAATGGGCGGCCACGATCGCCAAACCCACGCCCACCATCAACAACGGCGCCGCGCGCGCGAAGATGCGAACGATCCGCAGCATCTCGGCACGCTCCCGTGTCGCGGCGATTTTAGGGAGGAGGACCGTCGAGATCGCCATCGTTATCAACGGGAACGCCTGGGCGAAGTTATTGGCCGCCCCCAGAATGCCGACTTCCACGGACCCTTCATTCGTCATCCCGCGAAGCAGGAAGATATCCAATCGCATGATGAGCGAGCAGGTAATCGTGGAGAGGAAAATCCACTTGGTCATGCCCCAGATCCGGCTTGTCTGGCGTTGCATCTCGGCGGGATCCATCCGCGCTTTCCAGAAATCGGGCGGCCAGAGCAACGCACCCCCCAACGCGCCGACAAACGGGACGGCGATGATGACGTAAACGGCCGTCGAAACGTTCAAGCGATGCATGAACACGAGCACCCCGACCAGGATCAGCCGGACTAGATGATTGCCGGATGTCAGAATCGCGTACCAACCGAACTGTTGGCGCGCCTGCATCGAAGCCTGGCAGAACATCCAAACCGACGACCCCAGCGCGCCGACGCAAATCAAACGAAACAGCCCCACGGCATCGGGGTCCTTGAGCCAAAGACCACAGATGGGACGCGCGAAGACGATGCACGTCCCGGCGAATAGACCAGCAATCGCCAATCGCAGCCAGAGCATGCGCCGCAGCAGGGCCTCGGCGTCGACCGGCGAACCCTCCGATTCCATATCACGGTAGTACTTGATCATCGTTGTGTTCAGCCCGAAGTCGGAAAACTGGGCGATGAACAACATCGCGGCCTGCAGCGAGACGAACAGCCCCAGCGGCAAGGCGTCCAGTGAAACCGTGATCAGCCCCACGGCGATGAAGTTCAGCGCGTTGCCGGCGATGTTGCCCGTTGCGACCTTGGCCACGTTGCGGACAAGGGGCCGGTGGGCGATATCGATGAGGAACTTCATCAATGAAGCGGAACGAGTCGGGTGGGTTCGGCCATTATGGGTTGGCCAGCTCGATGGAACGTTCGTGGGCGCGCTTGATCCCGGCCTTGAAAGCCGGGCCGAGCCCCTGCTCATCGAACGTTGCCAGCGCCGCAGCGGTCGTGCCCCCCGGCGAGGTTACCTGATGGCGCAGTTGGGCCGGATCCTCGCCGCTCTGGGCGGCCAGGCGCGCGGCACCGAGAAAGGTTTGCAGGCTCAGGTCTTTGGCCAGCGTCGCGTCCAGCCCCAGTTCCCGTCCCGCCTCGGTCATCAACTCCAGGAACCGGAACACGTAGGCCGGACCGCTGCCGCTGAGGGCCGTGACGGCGTCGAGTTGGCCCTCTTCGACTTCCCATGCCTCGCCGACGGACCGAAACAGAGCCAGGGTGCCTTCCAGGTCGCCGCGCGTGGCATGCTCGCCGCCCGCCACCCCGGCCGCGCCCATCCCCACCAACGCGGGCGTGTTGGGCATGACCCGGACGATGCGCGTGCCCTTGGGCAGTGCCGCGGCCATCGTTTCGATGCGCACCCCGGCGGCGATGGAGATGATCAAATGGTCGGGCGTGATCAGCGGGCCGATCTGCACGAGGGCATCCGAGACATCCCGCGGTTTGACGGCGAGAACGATCGCGGCGACCGAATTGACCATCCGGCCAGCTTGCTCAGTGACGTGAATGCCAAGGTCCCGCTCCAGGAGGTCGAGTCTGTGGGGATCGACGTCGCATGCCCAGACGTGATTCGCGTCGAGCACCTCGCCGGCCACGGTTCCCCTAAGTAGCGCGCCGGCCATATTGCCCGCCCCGAGAAAACCGAGGGATGGAAAATAGAGTTGAAGCGACTGCATGGCCGATTTGGTTTACCCTGAACGGCGGAAAAAAGCAAAGAGCAGGTCTCTCATCGCTTGGCGAGGGTATGACTCAGTGAAGGATTCCCGTTGGGATTGTTGATCGGCTCCCGGCTCCCGTCCTCGTAATCGGACTTTCTTCTCGAGCCGCAATCGATTAGGGCCGCGATGATGAGATCGATTACGAGGACGAGGGACGGGAGCCGACGAGTCTATGGCATGCTCTTTTTCCTTCCCCGCTTTACAAGCGGACGCCTTCCACGTCGACGGACCACCTTCCCCGACCGTGCCGCGCGGCGACCCTTTGACGTTAAGGCAAACGTCCCGTTCTCATGACGCGCGACCCACATCTTGCCGACGCTGGTCGCGGCCAGGTTGCGCAACATCTGCACCGCGTCCACCGAGGGGGCGCTGGGAGCAAAGGGCATTTCGCCCAGTTGACCATGCGCGGCCATCACGTCGCCCGCGGTAAACGTATCGCGCTCGAAAACCTCGGTGCAGAGGTAATGCGCAATACCGAAGATCGTTGCGTCTTTGCCGAGTTGAGCGTCTCCGGCCAGGCCTTCCAGGTACTTGCGCAGCCCGCCAAGCGCGCGAGGCTTGAGCTTGAGGTCGCTCTCGCGGACGATCAAAGGCTGGCGGCCTGGACCTCGGCGCCCCCTCTTGGTGCCCGCCTTGACGCTTTCCCCGACGGCCCCCCTCTTCACGCCGCCCTCGCCATCCACCAAAGAAACCTTCCCCCTCTTGATCAGTTTGGTCTGCTCATTGAGAATTTTAAGGATGTGGTCTCGATGTTGGCTGATCTGTTCCAGGACGGACGCCCGCGACCCTTCGGCCTCGTATACCAGATTGCCCACCTGAACGCAAAACCTGAACTTGTCCTTCGCCATCTAAACGACCTTTCTGATTGATCTCTGATCTGGGAATCAACCTATAATAAAATGACGCGTTGATGGGGAACGATATTGAAGATATGATGGGATTGTCAACCCTTAATTCTCAGCGAACAAATTCCATAAAATGATCTCGATCCGATTCGATTGCCAAGGTGACGCCGCGCGATGAAAGCTTTCCGATCAAAGATCACCCTTATTCTCTCTGGCGCAGTTCTCTTGGCTGCCTTTGCCTTTTCGCTGCACGTCCTGTCCATCCATTGGTTTAAGACTGAAATCAACCGGGCCGATCATGACCCGCCATACCAACAAGCCGTGGAGGCCGCGATGAGGATTCATGCGGCGGCGTCCGTCACAAGCAATGACCCATCGCTTTGGCCTGAACTCGACTACGAACAGAAGGTCATCAAGCGACTGGTGCGTCACAACCCCAAAATCGTGGCTGCCTTCCTCGTTTTTCCGGGTGCCGGACATGGTTGGGTCAAACCGCTTTCGAGCCGTCTCCGCGCGGACGTTGAACCAATAGCTTTTTCGTTTACCCTGACACCTCAGAGCGAACTGGAGGGGATGATCATCGAGGAAGTGAAAGTCCTTTACGGCGATGTTCGGCTCGACACCATCCCCATCGAACTACCAAGTCAGAACGAGTGTTCGTTGCTTGTCTTCATCGATCCTCAGGTGCCCAACGATATCCTAGAGCGGGCTTCGGCTCGCCTTGTGTCACGCATGACCGTGGTGCTCCCGTTATTTGCGGGCCTGGTCGTCCTGGGGCTTCTGTTGCTGACGCGCCGCCGGCGCGTGGCCCACCGGCGGCGGCGAGCCCTCGATCGAGAAGAACATTTGGCTTACGTCGGGGCCCTGGCCGCCGGACTGGCCCACGAAATCCGCAATCCTCTCAATGCGCTGAGCATGCAACTGGAGATGCTGGATGAGGACGTGAGCGATGAATTGCCGCAACGGGCGGCGCCGCGCATCAGCCGCATCCGGTCCGGATTGGCCGGCGTCGAGCGCACGGTCCACGAATTCCTCACCTACGCGGCCCCCGAGCAACAAAAGCCTTACCTGATGAAACTGGCCCCGGAAGTCGAGGCCATCTGCCGCCAATACGAAGAGGCCGGTGGCCCGGGGTCGCTTCACATCAATCGGGTGGTCGCCCCCGAGCTGGTGGCGTGGTGCGACCCTCACGCCCTGCGTCAAATTCTGAGCAATCTGCTCAGCAACGCCGTTCGCGCCCTGGAGAGCCGGCCGCCCCCTCGGCGCATCCGCGTGGAGGCCCCCCGGCGGGGGGACGCCGTCGAATTGACCCTGGACGATGCCGGCCGCGGGGTGCCCCCCGAGAATCGCGGCGAGATATTCAAGTGTTTCTATACGACCAATTCCGACGGGACGGACCTGGGTCTGGCCATCGCTCGCCAGCTGACCGAGGCCATCGGCGGCCGCCTCGAGCTGGCCGAGGGCCCCTCACCCCTGGGCGGCACTCGCTTTACCCTGAGGCTGAGCGCCCAGCCTCTGGATTAGGCGGATCATCTTTCTCCCCTCGCCGCCCTCGATTCATTCTTGACATATGTTGTGTCACTGGTAAAGTTTGCTACAAGATATCGAGTAGGGGGGCGAGTCTCTACCCTTCTATACCAACTTCTACCACGGGAAATCCGCTCACGGTCGCAGTCACATTTTCGTCAAACGTTCTTTGCGCTTCTCGGTCGTATAGGTGTATATTGAAGGATCATACCTATCGGCGTCGTTGCCAAGCCCAGCCCGCCGAGGGGAGGCGCCCGATTCCGCGACGACAAGCTTTTCCCGACCGCTGGTCCGCGACCCGTTGATCACCCCCATCCCCGCAGGAGCTGCCGCCCATGTTCTTCAAACGCGTCGAAATCGTCGGATTCAAGTCCTTCGCCACCCGGACCAATTTCGAGCTTATCCCGGGCACCACCGTCATCGTCGGACCCAACGGCTGCGGCAAATCCAATATCCTGGACGCCGTCAAATGGGTTCTGGGCGAGCAGGCCGCCTCGCAGATGCGCGGCAAGCGGATGAACGACGTCATCTTCTCCGGTTCGGCCTCGTTCAAGCCCCTCGGAATGGCCCAGGTCACGCTGACCATCGATAACTCGCGCGGCATCCTGCCCATGGATTTCGGCGAAATCCAGGTCACCCGGCGGCTGTTCCGCAGCGGCGAGAGCGAGTACCTGATCAACAAAGTCCCTTGCCGCCTGCGCGACGTCCAGGATCTGTTCCTCGGCACCGGCATCGGCAAGTCCGCTTACTCGGTGATCGAGCAGGGCCGGATCGACCAGATCATCAACGCCAAACCAATCGATCGGCGCGGGCTGGTCGAGGAGGCGGCCGGGATTTCAAAGTACCGGCTGCGCAAAATGGAGACCTTGCGCAAGCTGGAGCGTTCCGACCAGGACCTGGCGCGCCTGGGCGACACAATCATCGAGATCGAGCGGCAGGTCAGCTCGCTCAAGCGCCAGGCCGCCAAGGCCGAGCGCTATCGTCAGTACTCCGACCAGCTCTCTCAATCCGAACGGCAATGGTTGGCGCTCCAGGCCGCCGATTTCCGCTCCCGCCTAAAGGCGCTCAATGAGGAGCTAACGGCCCGGCGCGACCGTCTGACGGAGTTGCGCACGCGCCTGACGGCCAGGTCCGCCGTCGAAGAGGAGGCCCGTCAACAGAAGGATGAACTCTTCGAGCGGCTCATCGACGAGAAGCAGGCCCACAGCGAACTCAAAAGCAATCTGTCTGGCTGCGATCAGCAGCTCACCCGCCTCAACGACCAGATCGCGCGCCACGCCCGGCGAGCCGAAGAGATTCAGACCGAGTTCAAGGAGCTGGAGACGCACGCCGCCGAGATCGATCTGCGCATTCAGGAAGCCGCCGAACGTTACCAGTCCGCCGAAAAAGAACGGGCCGCGGAGCAGACGCGATTCAAGGAGCTGGACCGCCGCTATGACGAAGTCAAACGGTCCGTCAGCGAGAACGCCGAGTCTATCGACCAGCATGCGACCGAAGTTAACCAGATACGCGAGACCTTTTTCCGCGCCGACAACGAGCTCTCCACGTCGCGGGCAACGATCGAGCGTCAGTCCCAACTCCATGAGGAGGCCCAGGGACATGCCCGGGAGCTTGAGGAGCGGCGTGAGTCCCTGGCAACGCGCCACCGGGAGCTACTCGACGCCGCGGCCATCCTGGAGAAAAAGGTCGAGCGCATCGAGTCCGAGCTGGAGGCGGGCCGGAACCTGCAAGCGGAGCGACGCGGCCGGATCGAGCAATGGACTAAGGAGCTGGAAGAGATTCGCCGGAAACTCCACGCGAGCCTCTCGCGCCTGGAGACGCTCCGCGAGCTAAGAGCCAACTACGAAGGCTATCAGCGGGGCGTGCGGGAAGTCATGCTTGCCGCCGAGCGTGAAGAATTGAAAGGCGTCCTCGGCGTCGTGGCGAACATGATCCGCACCCAGCGCGACCATGAACTCGTCATCGAAGCAGCGCTGAATACTCACCTGCAAGACGTCGTGACCGAACGGACCGAGGACGCGCGAGCGGCCATTGAACACCTGGCCGGCCAAGGTCTGGGCCGGGCCACCTTCTTGCCGCTGGATCGCCTGCGCGCCACGGATCTCTCGGAAAGCGCGCGTGCCGCCCTTGAGCGCGAGGGGGTCGTCGGCCTGGCGTCGGACCTCGTCGAGTGCGACGCGAAGATCGAATCGGTCGTGAGGCATCTACTGGGCGCCACGATTGTCGTTCGTGACCTGCAGCTCGCGCAGGAGCTGGCCGCCGACGGTATCGAGGCCCGGTTCGTCTC
Organism: Candidatus Sumerlaeia bacterium; assembly: GCA_963580245.1. Lineage (GTDB taxonomy): Bacteria > Sumerlaeota > Sumerlaeia > MVZB01 > MVZB01 > CAUZJO01. The sequence goes on from CAUZJO010000059.1 coordinate 22,222, forward strand.
GCTCGACGGCCAACTGATCGATTCATCCGGTGCCATGACGGGCGGGCGGATTCAGGCCGGCGCATTGTTGACGCGCGAGCGGGAGATCCACGATCTGGAAGAGGCCGTCGAACAGCTTGGCGAGCAGCAGACATCGACCAGCGCCCAGCTCGAACAAGTCAACCGCGAAACGGCCGCCGAGCATGAGCGATTGGAAGGTCTCAAGTCCAACCTGGACGACCGGCGGCATGAACTCACGTCTATGAGAAAGGACTTCGAGACGGCCGAACGCGCCCTCAACGAGACCCAGGAGCAACTGGACGGGCGCCGACGCCAACTCGAAGCGATCGACCGGGAAATCGTGTCCTGTTGCGAGCAAGTCGAGCAGATGACCTCCGAGAACGACCGCAGGCGCGACGAATTGGCCGCGCGCGAAAACCAACTGGCCGAGCTGCGCGGTACGGTGCGCGATCAGAACGAACACGTCATCGAGCTCAGCACGACGCTGGCCGAAGCGCGCGCCCAGGTCGAACGCGCTCGCATCCAGATGGTGGACGCCCAACAACGGCGCGAGGAATACCAGGAGTCGCTCGGCCGCATCGGACGCCAGCGCGAGGCCAAACTCAAGGAGATCGAATCCATCGAACACGAGGACACGCAGCTAACGGACCAGATCAGCCGTGTCCAGGCTGAAATGGAGGAGATCGAGGGCCAGCGAGAGCAGATGGCTCACCGCATCGCCGAGGACGAGGACCTGCGCGTGCGCATCGAGCTGACCATTGATGAGGTAGGCCATGAAGTCGCGGGCCTGGAGCGCGATGAGAAGGAAGCGCTGAACCGCGTCCATGAACAGGACGTCAACCTCACCGAACTCAAGACCAGCCACGATCATCTCGAGCAACAGTGCCAGGAGAGGTTCGAAATCGATCTGGATACGCTGAGCACCGAGGTGGGAGAAGTCGAGAAGGACGGCCATGCCTTGCAGCAAGAGGTCATCGAGTTGCGCGGGCAACTCGGCCGGATCGGCCCGGTTAACCTGGCCGCGCTCGACGAATACAACGAACAGCACGAGCGACTGGTTCACTACCGCGAGCAGCACCAGGACCTGGACCAGGCGCGCAAGCAGTTGCGGGCGACGATCGATCAGCTCGACCAAACCACGCGTCGGCTCTTCCAGGAGACCTTCGACGCCGTGCGCGTCCACTTCATCGAGATGTTCCGCCGCCTGTTCAACGGAGGGAAGGCCGACCTGATCCTGGAGGCGCCCGAGGGGCTGGACCCGCTACTCGATGGCGGCGTCGAAATCCTGGCCCAGCCTCCCGGCAAGAAGCTCCAGAGCATCACGCTGCTCTCGGGCGGCGAGAAGGCCCTGACCGCCATTTCCCTGCTGTTCGGGTTGTTCATGCACAAGCCGGCGCCGTTCTGCATCCTGGACGAGATCGACGCGCCGCTCGACGACGTAAACGTCGAGCGCTTCAAGGCCCTCCTGAACGAGTTCAACAAGGAAGTGCAGTTCGTGATCATCACCCACAACAAGCTGACGATGGAATTGGCCGACGCGCTGTACGGGGTGACGATGGAGGAGTCGGGCGTTTCCAAACTCGTGTCGGTCCGTTTCGATCAGGCCGAGGATCTCGTCGACGCGGTCTAACCACGCATCCGTTTCGGCTTAGCGCGACCCCCTCGCTCTCGGGTTCATCCATTTGCGCGGTATCAAGGCGTTTCGATTCACTTCGCTTTGTGGCCTAATGTCGCGGGCGGGGGTAGACAATATCCCCGAACGATCATGGCGCGCCCGAGTGCTGTTGCCGGGACTTCGATTGAAGCGTTCGCATGAGTTCCTCCCTTCACCGCTTACCGCAATGGGCGTCCGGGGTGCTTGAATGGGGTCTGATCGGCCTGTATGGTTGCGTGTTGCTGGCTTGCAACACCGATAACCATTCGGTGCAAGCGTTGGCGACCGGCCGCGAATCGATCCGACCGGTTGCCGTGCCCGCTCTGCCGGAGATCCAGCCAACCCAACCTCCGATGAAACCGCTGCCCCCGATCCCCCAAGAACGACTGGATGCCGGTTACGGTCTGGGCATCGAAGTGGACCTCGACCACCCGCCGGCCGAACTCGTCGTCCTACCCAACCGCGAACCTCTGGGCATCACCGTGACCGTCCAGCGGCCGCCGGCGCCCGTGGAGGGATTCACCGAACAGCGCAGCTCGATCAAGTGGAACACCGATGCCGGTCGCATCCAGGCTGCGGTTCCCTTGGGGAGTTCCGCCGACGGTCAGGCCGTCTTCCATCCGCCCCAGGGTTCTCATTGCGTCACCCTCGAGGTCCGGCTCGAAGTCAGCCTGCGGCGCATCATCGATGACGGCCGCGAGCAGACGGCGAAAGTTGTCCGCGAAGGGATGTTTCAGGTCCTGACGCCGGTCGACGCCGGCGCCTATGACACGGGAATGATAGACGGTTTCAACATCGGCGAATACCTGGACCCGTTCGATCCCCAACTGGACGATCGGGTCAGGGTCGAAGCGGAGTGGCCCGTCAAGTATCCGGAACGCTACCAGGTCCCCGCTTATTTCTATAAGGCCAGTCGCGCGATCAACCCGTTGAGAATCTCGCCCAACGTCCGGCTGGGTCTGTTCGTCGTCGATTTCCCTTGGATGAGCCTGGGAGAGACGCAATACATCGCGCTTGACCTCAACCTTGTCCGCAAGCTCGAAGACCTGATCGCGCTGATGCGCGCCGAGGGCCACCAGATCACCACGTTCGAACCGATCTACGGTTTCCGCCCACCCTCATTCAATATCGGTAAGATCCTCGACGAGCCGCGGACGACCTTGAAGAAGCCCTTCTCGATGCATCAATACGGTCGGGCGATCGATTTCATCATCGATGAAGACGGCGATGGGCGACTCGATGACCTCAACGGCGATGGGGTCGTCGATGTCCATGACGCCGCCGTGATCATGGAATACGTCAACCGACTGGATCGCCAATATCGGGCCGAAGGACGGATGGAGATGGTCGGCGGGGCCGGACTTTATGAGTCCAACGATTTCCTGGAACGGGTCCAGTATATGGGGCAAACGCCTTATATTCACGTCGACACGCGGGGTTTTTTGCGCGACAACGGAGACCTGATCCGCTGGCCGACCTATAATGGTCTGCCGCCGCCTGACGACCGCGAATGACGCGAACCGACGCCAACCACCATTGGACCCGTGACGGACCGCAAACCTCCGTGATTTGTATTGGATTCCCTTTTAGGCTCTTCATCACGGCGTTCTTTCGTCTCACCATAACCTTGGTCCTGTTTCCGGCGTGGATGGGCGCTTGGCGGGGCGTTGCGGCTCAGTCCGAGACCCCGGTCACGCCGGGTGTTGAAGTCTTGGTTGATGCGTTTGCCGCTCGTCTCGAAGGCAAACGGGTCGCGATTCTCACCAACCCCAGCGGCGTCGATCGCGCCATGGTTTCGACCATCGATCGGGTCCGCGAGTTGCCACGCATCAATGTGATTCGGCTGTTCGCTCCCGAGCACGGGTTGCGCGGAGGTCTCGCCGCCGGTGAGATGGTCAAGGGGGGCAAAGACCCCGTCAGCGGTTTGCCGGTCGTGAGTCTCCACGGCGCCTCGCGACGACCCAGCCGGGACGACCTCAAGGACCTCGATATTGTGCTCTACGACATTCAGGACGTCGGTCATCGTACCTACACGTTCGTCTCCTCGCTGACCTACCTCATGGAAGCCTGCGAGGAGGCCGGGGTGGCGGTCTGGGTCCTGGACCGGCCCGAGCCGATGGGCGGGAAGCATTTCGGCGGGCCGATGCTCGATAAGGCGAACGTTTCGTTCATCGGCGTCCACGACGTTCCCCAAGTCTACGGCATGACGCCCGGCGAGTGGGCCCGGCTGATCCAGCGCGAGCGCACGCCGCGGCTTGAGTTGTCGGTCGTGCCCATGCGGGGCTGGCGTCGCGGCATGACCTATGGTGAACTGGGCTGGGTTTGGGTCCCGCCTTCGGAGCATATCCCGCGTTGGGAAAGCAGCTTTTTCTATGCGATGACCGGGACGCTGGGGGAACTTGGCGTTGTGAGCGAAGGCGTCGGCACGCCGCTCCCATTCGAGCAGATCGGCGCCCCCTGGATCGACGCCCGGCAGTTGGCCCGAGCGCTTAATCGGCCGGCCCTGGACGGCGTCAAGTTCCGGCCCACGACTTTCCGCCCGCGATACGGCGCGTATCAAGACAAGACGTGTTTCGGCGTCCAGATCCATCTTACACACCCCAAGACATGCCAACCGTATCGCGTCAGCGATCTGATCCTGACCACGCTGGCTCGAGATTACGCCGGGCGCGAACTGTTCAAACCGGGTTCCAATGACCGCTATCGCATGTTCCTCAAAGCCGTGGGCGACGGAATGTTTGCGAACGCCCTCTCCAGCGACGACGGCTTTGAAACTTACCGTGGGCGTGCGCGCGCGCGTTTGGAAGACTATGCCCGGCGTCGCCAAGCCGTTCTGATCTACGAGTGATGGCTCCCCGCATCCTGATCATCCGACTTAGCGCCCTGGGCGACATCATCCACGCCCTACCATTGCTCGGGGCGATCCGCGGCCAGTGGGCCGATGCCCACGTCGGTTGGCTTTGCGAACCCGCGGGCGCACCGCTGCTCGAAGGACATCCGCTTATCAACCGCCTGCACATCGCCCCGAGAGGCGCTTGGAAGCAGGGGCTGCTCAGCGCGGTCGGCGGCCCCAAACCGCCGTTTCTGGATGAGTTGCGGGAAGAGCGATATGAAGTCGGCTTGGACGTCCAGGGCCTTACCAAGAGCGCGCTGTGGCCTTGGCTGGCGCGGGTTCCCCGGCGCTTGGCGTTTCACGCGCCCGACGCCCGCGAGCTGAGCGGCCCGCTGGCCACCGAGCGCGTCCGACCCGCTTCCCAGCGGCGTCACGTCGCCGAGCGAAACCTTGCTCTGCTCGGTCCACTCGGAATAGCCCCCCCAGATCCCATCAGTTTCCCCGTTCACCTACCCGACGCCGCCAAAGCCCGCGCCGTGGAGATGATCGACGACGATCCCACGCCGCTGGTGATCATGAATCCCGGCGCCGGGTGGGAGACGAAGATTTGGCCCCCTGAGCGTTACGGCCAACTGGCGCGGCGATTGATCAAGAAGCACAAGTGTCGCGTTGTCTTGGCGTGGGGACCCGGTGAAGAGCGCCTTGTGACCCAAGCCTTGGGCGACTGGGGCGACACCGCATCCGACCAAGGCGCGGCATTCAACCGCACTCATCTTGCCAAGGGCCCCGGTCTTCATATTCTTCCCGCGACGTCCTTCGTCGAACTGTCCGCCATCATCGCCCGTGCCCGCCTGTTCGTCGGCGGAGACACCGGTCCGACTCACATGGCCGCCGCGCTGGGTGTGCCGACCGTCTCGATGATGGGTCCGCTCGATGCCCGGCGCAACGGTCCCCACGGCGCCCACTGCGCGACGATTCAACACGCCGTCCCGCGCCACGCGCCGTTCTGGCGCAACCACCGGAGCTGGTGCGACCCCCGCACCGATCTGCGTCGCGTCGGCATCGACGAGGTTTATGAAGCCTGCGTAGCATTGCTGGATGTGAATCAGATTCGGGAGTAAACGCCGCTTCGAACGAAGTGCCCATTCGTGCTCGTGCTCGTGCTCGTGCTCGTGCTCGTGCTCGTAATCGTAATCGTAATCGTAATCGTAATCGTAATCGTAATCGTAATCGGACTCATCGCTGCGCCCCATCTCGATTGCGACACAAGAAAAAGACCGATTACGAGCACGAGCACGAGGGTTCAGAAACGGCGCTGACTCCCGA
>CAUZJO010000060.1:0-28019 GCA_963580245.1 Candidatus Sumerlaeia bacterium
TGTCGGGCGAGACGGCCTCCAGTTTGATCCGAGCGATCCGCAAGCGTTGGATTTGCTCGAAAACACGAGCCAAAACGCCGCGCTTGGCCCAACGATTCATGCGAGTGTAAATCGTGTGCCAGTTGCCGTAATGGCTCGGCAGGCCGCGCCATTTGCAGCCGTGTTCCGCCACGTAGAGGATCGCGTTAAGCACTTGGAGGTTGGGCAAGCTGACATTTCCCCGCTGTTTCGGCAAACACGGGGCAATCTTTTCGTATTGTTCGGGAGTGATCTGCATCATTAAAGGATCATGACTTCATCCGCCCCGAAAGTCAATTGTTTAGTGTTAACAGACTCTAGCGCTCCACGCCGCCAAAGGTGCACTTCACCTGCTCCGAAAAGCCGCCCTTTTGCGCCCCAATCGGTTAAACCGGGATGAAACCCAACAATTACTCAATCAAGCTAACGTTTGAACACGCTCATTGGGACTGATGATGTCGATCAGGCGCAGCCCGAACCGGTCGTTCACCACGACGACCTCGCCGCGGGCCACTAGTTTATCGTTGACCAACAGCTCAAACGGTTCGCCCAGGAGCTTGTTCAGCTCGATGACCGAACCCTTACTCAGTTGCAACAGTTCCTGGATCATCAGGCGGGTGCGGCCCACCTCCACGCTTACATACAACGGAATGTCCAGGATGTAATCCAGATCCAGCGGTTGATCCCCGTTGGCGGGTGGCTGGCTCAATTCACCGGGCTGAATGGCCGCCGGTTGAAAGGCGCCTCCGCTCGCGTCGGGGGCGGTCCCGGTCAGTGCATCGGCCGCTTGGCTATCGGCGCCTGAAGGCCCCGGGGTCATGGGGTCTTGCTCGCTCATCGCTTATCCCTTCTTTGGTGGTTCCAGAGCGGTGATTTGCAGTGCGCGTCCATTCTTATGCGCGCCGATCACGCCCCAAAATTTACGAATCTCTTCAACCAGAATCTCCACGGGATGCTCGTAGTCCTTGTTGAGTTGAATCACGTCGCCCACCTTCATCTGCAACAGGTCGCGTCCCGTGATCGTCGCCGTCCCCAGCATCGCGTGAATCTCGACCGGAGCCTCCATCAGCAGCGACTTCAGACGCCGGGTGACCTGGTTGTCGAGGTCCAAATCATCCGAGACGAACGACCCCTTCAGAATGTCCTTGATCGGTTCGATCGCCGTATACGGAATGTAGATGGAGAGTGAGGAGCGGTGGCCCTCAATCACGACGTCGCAGTCGATCACCGTGACCGGGTCGTTGGGCTGGGCGATATTGATGAACAAAATGTTCGTTTCGCTGGACCCCACCGAGACCTTGAGCGGCATGACCGGCGTCCACGAATCACTATACGCCCGGCAGATGTCATCCGCGCTCTTGGAGATCACTCGATCCTCGATGATCGTAAAGTCGCGGTCCTCCGAGACCTCCAACGGCTTGTCGTCGCCGCCAAACAACAGCCCCACCAACGTGAGGATCAGCCGCGCCGGCAGGACGAGCAACCCCGACCCCTTAAGCGGATCGAGCTTGAGGAGATGCAGGCTGGACGGCTTCTCCAGGCAACGGCTGAAATCACCGAAGTTGCAGACGGTTTGACTGCACACCTGGATTTCGACGGCCCGGCGCAGCGTAGTGGACAGACTCTGACGCAGTAGCCGCGCGAAGCGGTCGTGTATGGTCTTCAGCGTCGGCAGCCACCCGCGTAGGTAGCGGTCCTGATCGGCAAAATCAAAGGCCTGGACGTCGGCATCCTCTTCGCTCACTTCCTCCCCGACTTCCTCGGACATCTCGATCTGGTCGCCCGATATTCCGCCCAATAAGGCGTCGATCTCTTCTTGTGAAAGAACGTTTGCCATCGCTTAACCGTCCCACACCTTCATCTGGATTCGTCCACCGTCCATCTACCTCGCGAGGAATACCAGCTCGGTGAAGTAGATGTTCTGGATCGTCCGCGGATCGAGAAACGCATTGAAGCGCTCGATCATCTCGCGCTTGAGTCGTTCCTTCCCCGCAACCGTCGCGATCTCCTCTTGCTCCTTGTCGGAGAGGAGGAAAATTGTGGCGTCGCGGATAGGGACCATATTCGCGTCGATCTCCTTGAGCGACTCCTCGGAACTGGCTTCGAGCTGGATCGTCGCCTTCACAATCTTCTTGCCCTTGGGGTCGCGCAGATTGGTGAGGATCGAGGCCATCTCGTAGAATAAACTCCCCGGCTCCTCGGCCGTGCTTGCCTCTCCGTTGTCCGTGCTCTCGGATCCGTGGCCCGTGCTCTTGGGTTCGTCTTGCTTTTCACCGTGGCCACCGCCCTGACTTGTCGCGTCTGAGACGATCTCGCTCTCCAGCGTGGGATCAATGTTGGAAACCTCAGGCTGACCGCCCTGCTTCCTGCCTAGCATCATTCCGCCGAACACACCGCCGCCCACCAATGCCAAAACGACGACGATCATGAGAATCTTTTTCATGGGTTGGCCCTTTTCTGATCGGGAATCTGGGGGGCGTGTTTGCCCCTGGCCGGCTTATGCCGCCCTTGCACGCTTTTCCTTGATCTTATCGTTCAGGTTGGACAAAAACATGACACCCCTCTGGCTCCATGGCCCATGCGAACACGCGGCTGGATTCATCCGAGACCGCCTCTCCGGCATCCAGGATCCCCTGCCACTCCTCCCCCTCCGGCGACCAACCATCCTGAATGTTTTTTCCGGCTTCCAGGCCGATGCCGGGTCTCGCCGGGGCCGCGGCGACTTCACTTAGGTTCCCGACCCCCCGGTGGAGGGCCTGTGCTCGGATTGCTTGGTGATGGCGGTTCATGTTTGTTTACCTTTCGAAGTATTCGCATCCTAAACTCACTCAACTCTCGTGCCGATCTGGCGGCATCTCGCTCCACGCGAGCCACGATTCCACGTGGATCATTCTAAATAAACAACTTATGCTGAATCGATTGGAAGTTGTAGGCCCGTTTGAGCGGGTCGAGGATCGTCAAATTTTTGGAGTCGCCTTGGGGACGGGGAATAGAATTGCCAAAATCATGACGCTTTGCCCCGTTCCAAAAGGATCATGGCGAAGCCGTCACAGGCCATCAGATCGGGCCGGGTCCGGACGGCGTGGCGGTCGATCTGGACATATTTGAGCAGAACTGGGGGAAGCTGGTCGAGCGGGTCAAGTGCCCGCCACTCCGAATGATCATCTAGCCAACCTTCAACAACCGATTCGTTCTCCATGCGAGTGGGGCTGCATGTCACCCACAACAGCCGGCCACCGTCGCGCGCGCAACAGGCGGCGTGGTCAAGGACCCGCCGTTGCGTGGCCGCCATCGCTCCGACCGAGCGCAGCCGTCGCTGCCACCGCACTTCGGGGTGGCGGCCGATCAGACCCAGCGACAGGCAGGGGGCGTCGACCAAAACCCTGTCGGATCGCCGGGCGTTTCGGTCGGTCAGGGCAAACGATTCCAGGTCCCCCGCATCCGGAATCTCGATTCCGTGGTCGGGGCCGAACAGTCGTTCCACGCCACGGATCAGCTCGGTGCGCCGCCGTGGGTTGACCTCGAGCCCAACGAGCCGCCCCCGCCCCCGCATTTTCTCCCACAGATAGCCGGTCTTGCCCCCCGGGGCGGCGCAGGCGTCCAACACCGCTTGCCCCGGCTCGACGCCAAGCATTTCGACCGCCAGCATCGACCCAAGGTCCTGAACCGTGCAGAGCCCCTGCTCCCAGGCGTCGGTCTCCCACGGGAGTAGTTTCCCGCTCACCCAACACAGGGCCTCGGGCAACGGCGGCCAGGGGTTTGTCTCGACCCCCTCGCCCCGCAAGTGCCCGGCCAATTCATCGCTGTCCGTCTTGAGCCGGTTCACGCGCAACCAGACGGGGGCTTCCCGCTCGCTGAGCGATTCCAGGACTTCGTGGGCCGACTTTGCCCCAAACGCCTCCTCATACACCGACACGATCTCGCTCGGGATCGACCAGCGCGTCGATGGCGGCAACCGGGAGTAATATGGATCGGCGCGCACGGCCTGGGGGGAATCAGGCAAGGCCGCAAGCAGCCGTCTCAATACCGCGTTAACGAACCGGCCCGCCCGGGGCCCTTCGGTCTCGCGCGCGAGGGCCACGGCCTGTTGGCCGATGGCGTAATCCGGCGCGTGGGATTGAAAGATGTGCTCATGGGCGGCGATCCGCAGAATCCAGCGCAGTCGCTCCGGAGTCTTGGCCGGGTCGAACAAGCCGGGCCGCCCCAGGTAGGCGTCGAGCAGCGTAAGATGACGCAGGATGCCGCGAACGAGCCGGTCGCCTTGAGCGCGTTCGCGCCGATCGCCCGCACCTTGGCGGGCCGGTGCCTCCCGCCCCATCTCGGGCGCGCGTGAGGAGAGGATCAACCGCTCCAGGGCGCGCGCCCGCACCGGTGACGCACCCTTCCCCGGAGGTTTCATTCCTTGGGTTCGATGGACGCCGCGGATTCACGCAACTTGGCGGCGGCCCGGCGGCGGCGGCGCTCAAGGGGATGCAGCAAACGGTAAAGCGGCGGCGCCGTCGTGTAGAACCACACCACCCCCGTCCCCACGATCACCAGATGGTCCTTGAGCATGAAGAGCAGGCAGGCGATCACGACGATCGTGACGAGAATCTCAAACGGCTGGCGGCGCATGAGGTGAAGGTTCTTGACGCCGGGAAACGGAACCTTGCTGACCATCAGATAGGCCAGCACCACCATCACCGGTGGGGCGACGCGCTCGAACGCAACGGATGACCCGACCGCCGGATAGCGCTCGAACAACCAGACGACGGCGACGACACCCATCGCCGCCCCGGGGATCGGCAGGCCCAGGAACGCCTTGCGCTCCTCGCGGTTGGCCTGGACGTTGTACCGGGCCAACCTGAGCGCCCCGCACACCACGTACAGGCTGCAAACCGCCCCCGCCAGCTTGGGATAGGCCGCCGCCAGTGCTTCGTAGACCATCATGGCCGGCGCCACGCCAAAGGCCACCACGTCGGTCAGCGAATCGAAGTAGAGGCCGAACGGGCTGGTCGTGCGCGTCACGCGGGCCACGGCGCCGTCCATGACGTCGAGCAGCCCCGAGATCACCACGTACCAGCACGCCTGCGTAAGATTGCCGTGATAGACCTCAAAAATGGCTAGCATCCCGCAAAACAAGCTGCCGGCGGTAAACAGACTGGGGAGGATTGGAACCTTGCGCATCGACGGACGCTCCGCGCGGTGGGATTAATCGGGGAGCTAGTTTATTCCATATTGCGCACAAACGGTGAAGCAAAAAGCGGACACGGGCGCGATTTGGGCTACATCCCCCACCCGTCACGGGTGTGATTCAGAATTGGGAACGCGGAAGGTGACGGGACGGGGGTGCGTGATCCGTTGATTCGACACAGGTACGGCACGTCATAAACCTCTAAACAGCTCGGGAATGCCGTGTAGCATCTGGTAGTGCCGCCAACCCAGCAATCCAATAAAGATTACCATCACGCCCCGCCAGATCCAGCGTCGCGGCGCAGCTCCCTGTCCCATCCGCGCGAACAACGGGACCAGCAGACCCACCAACGAGGCAACGGTATTCGGCGTGTAGAGCCACGTCCCCTCAAACGGGACGTAATAAAAGTAGTGAAAAACCATGTTGTAGACGAAGCAGACGGCCAGGGCCGCCGATAGGCGCCGGCCTCCGGGTTCGGGATCGCGCCACGCGGCGATCACGCCCCAAACCAGCAACACGATCCAGAACGCGCACAAGAGCCACCCCAGCGGGCTGAAGTTCCAATCGTTGAAGATCAGCACCCACTGGCCCTCGAGGCCGGAGATGGGAGTGGGGCGCAAGTTCTGGAGGGGAGCGACGATCGAGAAGAGCAGGAAATTGGCGAGCAGGCGCGGGCCGGGATGCTCGAGGCTGCCGCCGCGTTCCGCGGGGGTGACCACCCACAGCTCGCGCGTCCATTCCATGATCGCGCCGGAGAAGGTGCTCGCCGCAAGCCCCAACCCAAGCACGACCGCCCCATAGATCATCGCGCGCAAGACGACCCGCCGCCCCAGGTGTCCCGCCAGATAATGAATGAAAGCCTGCAAACCGTTGGAGATCGTGATGCCGTAAGCCACGATCCCGGCCGCCAGCCAGCCCACCTCGCGAAACGCGATCTTGATGCGACTGGCCTTGGGGTCCAGTTCGACGCGCAGGCTGACCGCGCCCATCAGGATGAGCACGGAGATCGAAAGCATCGCGTAGGCCCGCGTGCCGATCACGACACCGGTAACGGCGCCGGTGGCGCTGACCGCCAGCAGCGCCGCCAGCAGGAAGCTCTCCCAACAGGGCAACCCGCGCGCGCGTCCGTAGTAGCCGAACAGCACGACCGTCAGCCCGATGGCCATGGCCGTGAAGAGGATGGCCGTCATCGTTCCGCGCATCCCGTGGCGCTGGAGCCAGAGCGACGGGGGCTTAAAAAACACCACGAACAGGGGATGGACGTTGGAGCGGTCGTTGGCCCCGGGCACGCTGATATCGGCGACCACGCGCTTGGAGTCGTAGCCAAACAGCCAGCTATTGGTGCTCAGCAGCCCGGCCTGTTCCAGTCGCATGCCCAGCGTCGTCCCGATCACCACCACGGCCAAGCACAGCCCGACCATCGCCGCCCCGAACAGCCACGTCGCCGCATCCGTCTTCCCTCCGACCACGGCTCGATCGGACGCGGGCGCCGGGGGTTCGGGCCCGGCCGGTTCAGGGGTCGAAGGACGGTTTTTCACAGGCATCAAAAAACGAGAAAAATTAATTGCCGGATCAAGTTGACGCCCCCGGGCGAACAAATATACTAAACTGCGTCGGCTTTGGTGGGATATTTTGGGGGACGCATGACATCTGAGGGAACGACGATACGCATGACGGTTTGTTTTCCTCGCCGTATCTCGATACTTGCCGGCCTTGCGCTTGCCACCCTGCCGGCCGTCACCCCTGAGGCCCAATCCGACCCCGGCCCGACCGAGGTGACCGGTGCCGAGATCGTCAGCGGCACGTTCCCGCACCTCAACGAAAATCGTTACGTCTACTGGCCCAGCCCCAGCCCCAACCCCGAAAGCGACGCCTACTTATTCAACAACACCGGCGACCTGTTCCCAAGTACCTGGGGGGCCGACGACGCGGTTTACATGGGCGGGGGGGACGGTCACGGTCTGGCCCCCGAACATCCGGCATTCGCCCTGACCGAGGAAGGCTTCAATTACGAAATCCCCGATCGCACCAATCTGGACGAGCTCTCCGACGTTCGATCACCCTATGGCTTCTTCTACGCCGAACGCAGCGCGCCCAAGTTCAGCCTCGGTCGCTTTTGGGGCGCGCTGGGGACCGATGAAGGAATGGACGCGGCCGCCAACGCGACCAAACCGGCCAACGAATTCGTCTGGAAGAGCCACGAAGACCTCTCCTCGCCCAGCTTCCCCGCCATTGGCGCGCATATGCTTGCCAGCAGCCTGCTCTCGATCAACGGCACGGTCTTCGTTGGCTACTTCAACGGCCAACCCGCGCCCGAGAACGATCAAGGCCACGGCTTCGACTGGACCCGCGGCACCGGAATCATGCGGCTGGACGAAAGCGGCCCGGCCCCCCAGATGCGCATGTACGACCCTCAAACGGGCAGTTACATCCCGCTGAACGCCGAGAACATCGCGAACCGCTCGGTCTGGCGCAACTATCGGTTCACGGTCCCCGCTTTCATCCAATTCGGACAAGATTACGTCGATTACCCGCTCTACGAACAGGCCTCCCCGCCCCACGTCTACGCGGTCAGCCCGAACTACGCATGGCACGACGGCGATTCGCTGTTGCTGGGGCGGTCCCACCTCATTCAGAACCCGTTCGTCCCGCCCGACTTGTGGGCCCCGTGGGAATACTGGATCGGCATGGACGAAAATGGCGACCCGATGTGGAGCGCCGACGTCAATCGCGCCAAATCGGTCCTGCACGCGCCCGGCGAGTTGAGCTTCCCCAGCCTCATCTATGAGAAACACACGGGCCGATTCTTGATGACCACTTACGCCAACCACGAAGACACGTACTACCAGCACACCAACGACAAGCGATTGATGCTGTGGACGGTCCCGAACCCCTGGGGGCCTTGGCGCAAGGTCTTCTCCAACGATTTCTTCGGTCTGCAAAACCGGGCGGCCCAGGAGGTGCGCCGTCAGGGTGGCGGGGGTTACGCCTGCAACATATCGTCGAAATGGGTCACGAACATCGACGGCGCGGTGCGGCTGTGGCTGCATTCCGCGGCCTTCTGGAACTCCGATTACTTCCCGTTTGACAGCCCCCTTGAAATCGAATGGGAGTCGTGGGACCGCCGCTTCCCCCAGTCCTAATATACGATGTGCTTCTCACGGATCGAGCTGAAGACCAGCGAGGATCCCGAGCGGGATGTCTACGCCACCGTTCCGGCCGTCTTGCGTTACGAGCAGGGCGACGGCAAGGACTTCCACGTCGATCCCGCATGGGTAGGCTGCCTTATCCAGACCGGTCCCGATCCTGTCGAGGTCCACCAATTGGGCCGGCTCTATATCAGCGGCAACGAACACACCCATCCTCTGATGCTCGCCAAACGGCTTGCGGGGGGAGAGGTTGAGATCGTGGCCGAGGCGGACGTCGACATGTCGCCCGCCAATCTCGTCGACGGGATGGGCTTCAAGTATGGCCCGATCGCCGACGGCCCCAAAACGCTTGACCCCGACACCGAATACACCTTGCTCAGCCGCGAGGGACTGGGGCCGGAAGACAAAATCCTACGGGCCGAGGTTGAGACCGACCTCTCCCGCACCACCGCCCGCCGCGACGACGGGGACGGTTTCATCGGCTTCCAATTCAAAACCGGCCCCCTCGGCATGCGCATCACGCACATGGCGCGGATGGACGGGGCAACCGCCGGCCCCGACGCGGCCCGGACGTTCGTCATCGACGAGGTGCTGGAAGTCCTCGGCCCCACCAACGAACCCACCGGTTTCGAGACCACCCGCGTCCTGGAGACCACCATCGACGACTCGGACCCCGTCGACGCCGAGGGTTATCGGGTCCATGAGTTGGCCTATCCCGGCGAAGTAATCGATCTCAAGCCGCTGACCCGCCATTTCGTCGGGACGTTTGTTGGGGAGGGCGACGAGTTCCACGGCGGGGTCTTCGAGGAGCCGGACGGCGAGCCCGGGCCGGGCATGCCGCGCCTGACGTTCGACCCCAATGTGCTTCAGTTCTTCAACGCGGCGCTCACGGAAGGCGAAACCGGAGCATGGCGGACGGGCGACGAATCTATGCGCGATACCGGCGCGGTCTTCGGCCCGGTCACGCTGCGCTGCCAAATCTCCGACCGCTTTTATGGCGTCAGCCCCGAGGACGAGACGGGCTCGCCCATCGATGCCATGCCGCGTCTGGTCGTCGATGAAAGCCTCGGCGTCAAGGTCGAGGGCGGGGCGTATTTCAATCCCTTTGTGACGTTCGGCTGGCGGCGGGCCGACGAGGGCAACGCATTGGTCGGACCGATCGATCTGGTCTTCGCAACCGATGAGGGCGATCAGTCGCTCGTCCAGGATTTCGAGTCGACCGCCTGGCTCGATCACCCGCGCTCCGGGCAGGACTCGTTCACCGGGTGGGCGGGCCTCAGGATCACCGTCGGCAACGGCGACGTGACGCTCAAGGGCGTGGGTCGCTACATTCAAGGCGACCAATTGCACCGCCACCACGAACTGGTCGTCGCCAATATCTCGGACAACTCGTTCTATACGCGGGTACGGCTCCTGGCCGGCGACTATGCCGACCGCAAGTCGCCGCTCGGGTTCGCCTATCGCGATCTGCCCCAGCCGTTCACGCTCGAGGCCGGCCGCAGCTATTTCATCGGGAGCGGTGAGGACTTCGAGGAGGGCGTGGGGTCCGAGAACTTCGACCCCTACTATGGATTCGATAGCGAGATGCCGATCGTGCGTACGGGTTCCGCCTTCGAAGTCCTCAAAGCCGTCAAGGCGCCGGAGAATCCCGACGGATCTCTTGGCGAGTTCAAGGAGTATTTCACCGCCGAGGGGGCATGCTTCGGCCCGCTGAACGTCCGTTGCGCGCCGCTGGATTTGACGCCCCTCGAGTCGGTCGACGTGCGGACCAGGAATACGAACTGGGCCGGCTACCACGGCTATCGTTTCCGGACCGGTCAGCGGCCGCTGACCGTGCGGTCACTGGGTCGCTGGTGCCTGCCCGGCAATACACAACAGCACGAGGTGCGCATCCAGAAGGTGGCCATCGCCCCGCTCGACCCGCGCGCCAACCCCTCCCCCGTGATCGCCTCGGCGCTGATCGACGCCTCGCAAGCCCAGTCCGAAGGCTTCATTTACACCCGGCTCGATACGCCCGCGTTGCTCGAGGCCGACACCGAGTACATGATCGGCGGCTACGAAACCCCCGACGGCGACCTCTTCGCCGCCGACGCCGTGCTCACCCCCGCCCAGGGTCGCATCGAAATCCTGGCCGGCACCTACACCCACCACCCCCACGACGGCCCCGGCGGACCATGGTACACGGCGTGGAGCACCGCCCCGCCTCGGGTGCTCGGGGCCGTGGATTTCAAGATTCAGTGATACGCAAGATTTAGGACTTTGACCCCGCTCCGGCAGGGTGAACCGACCGGCCTACATGCCGCGCTGGCGGGTAAGGTGGCGGCGCCAGGCGTGGGAGGTGGCGTCGAGGGCGATGACGACGATCAGCAGCATGGCCAGGCCGGTCGCCGCCTCGGGGAACATGCGCCAGTCGATGTAAAGCTTGAGTTTCTCGCCGATCCCGCCGGCGCCGACCACGCCTAGGACGCTCGCCGCGCGGATATTGTATTCGAGCATGAACAAACAGGCCCCGATCAGGCCCGGACGCGCCGTCGGCAGGATCGCGCGGCAGAAAAGCTGCAACCGCGACGCCCCCAGCGCCCGCAACGCCGAGACCGGCCGCTCGTCCACGTCCTCGAGGTGTTCGTAGAAAAACTTGGTCAGGTAACCGACCGAATAGGCGGCCAGCGCGAAGATGCCCGCGACCGGCCCGATCCCCACGCACGCCACGAAGATCAGTGCCCAGAAAATCGACGGGACCGTCCGGATGAGGTTCAGGATGAAGCGGACGACGTAGCGGATCGCGCGCGGGCCGGTCTGGCGCGAGCCGGCCACGGCCAGCGGCAATGAGACCACAATGCCCATGGCCGTTCCCAGCAGCGACATCTGGACCGTCTCGATGAGGGCCAGTCCCAACGTCCCCCACGGCAGGCCCCAAATCTCGCCGACGCGGGTCGGGACAATCTTGCTCAAGAAATCGGCCACGCCCCCCAGCGCCCCCGCAAACGATGAGCCGGTCAGGTCCAGCGCCGACGCCGACCAAGCCAGCGCCGCCGCCAGGGCGAGGACGCAGGCCGCGAGGCCCGCCCGGCGCGCCCAGGGCGAGGCGTCGGTCAGGCAGGAGTCTTGCGGGACGTCCCCCGCCGCCGGCTCATTTTCGCCCGCGATGACGCTTGGCGCGGCCCGCGCGCCGCTGCCGTGCCCTCCGTGGACGCGGATATCCCGCCAGTCCGCGTCCTGTAAACGACCGTCGCGGACCAAAAGGTAGCGGCCGAAGAAACCGTCGGGCGCGACACCGGGGTCGTGAATCGAGAGGACCAGGGCGAAGCCGTATTTGGCCTGCAAAGCAGCCAGCAGGTTCAAGGTGCGGCGCGCGTTGGTCGGGTCGAGCGAGGCCAGCGGTTCGTCGGCCAGCAGAACACGCGGCTTGGCGCACAGCGCGCGGGCGATGGCCACCCGCTGGCGCTGTCCGCCCGAGAGGCTTCCAACCCGCCGCCGGGCCAGATTCGCCAGCCCCAGATCGCGCAAGATATCCATCGCCGCGGAGCTGACCTTCCGCGGATAGCGCAAGAGCCCGCCGACCAGGCCCAAATCCGCCAGTGCCCCGCCACAGACGTTAGCCAAGACGCTTTGTTCGGCGACCAGCCGATGGTCCTGATAGACCAGAACAGCCCGGCCCTGACGCTGGACGGCCCCCGTGCTGCACTCCAGCGAGCCCTCGAGCGCCCGCAGCAACGTGGTCTTGCCCCCACCCGACGGACCGACCACGGCCAACCGCTCGCCCGGCATGATCCTGAGATCAACCCCGGCCAGCGCGTCGGCCATGCAACCGGGGTACCGCACGGTCAGGCCCTGGGCCGCGAGCAGACCCTCGGGCCCCGGTGCCACGCGTGGGCTAAGGGGCAGTTCGAGTCCCGAGTTGTAGGCTGAGATCGCCATCGCCGTCTACTTCACCAGTCCTTTGGGGCCGAGCCCCGTGTTTTTGAGTGCCTCGACCGTCTTGGCCACGTGTTCGTCCTGGTCGGCCTCGACAAACTCGGAGGCACCATAGACGTCGGCCAACAGCTCGGGGTGGTCTTTGCTGATTGCCAGCAGGCTCGCCTTGATCTTCTCCTGAAGGTCCTCGGGCAGGTCGGCGCGCAGGCAGATCAGGTGGGTGGGCACGCCGGGCGTGCGGGTCAGCACACGCAATTGATCGCGCTGCTCGGCGTCGAGGTAAATGTCCGCCTTGAGGCCTTCCATGGTATAGGCGCTGACGGCGCATGCGTCGGCCTGGCCGCGCAGCACGGCCAGCAAGGCCCGATCGTAACCCCCCGCGAATCCAACCTCGTCAAAGAACTCCTCCGGATCTTGCTCCTTCTCCAACAATCCCTCGTTCACCAACCGGCTGTAGGCCATCACGTAGCCCGAAGTGCTGGTGTTCGAGGTGAACATCATCCGTTTGCCGCGCAGCTCGGCCAGGTTTTGGAGGGGAGAATCCTTGCGCACGACAAAAATGGAGTCGTACTCGGTCCGCCCGTCGCGTAACTCCACTAAAATCAGGCGGACGGGCGCTTCGCTACGAGCCAGCAGGAACGAGATGGAATCGACATAGGCGACATGGGCGCGATTGCTGATCAGGGCCTGGACCGTGGCTCCATAGCTGGTGGGAACCCGAACCTCGACCGGGATGCCGATCCGGTCACCGAGAATCTCGGCCACCCGCTCCGCGTGCTCCTGAATCGAACGGGGATCTTTTTGCTTTTGGAAGGCGAAAGCAAGTTTTTCGGGCACTTCGGCGGTCATTCCCACCTGCGACGTAAACAGCCCAACCAGCGAAATAAAGTGTAAATGACTGATTCGATTGAACTTATGTGTCATCCCTGTTACCCCCTTTTCGTAGTCGACGTTAACAAGGATTTCGTATTATCGACATTTGTTGCGCATAGTCAACAAAAGTTAGGCATGATTTGCAGATTTTTTTTGGGCCGTGAGGCCTCGGCCTGGACGGGGCCGGTGCAGCGAGTCGGGCCATGACCGATCCGGGGCGGCGCGGGTCTCTACTTCGCGGGCTCGGCCCGTTCAGCGATCTCGCGCATGATCTTTTTGCTGGCGTTGGTCTTGGGGGCACCGGTGATGGCGATGCGGATGCCCAACTCGTGGGCCACCTGGCGTTCGGGGACGGTCTGGGCCGTGTAGTCGGTCCCCTTGGCGTGGACGTCGGGGCGGAGCTGGCGCAAGAGGTCCTCGACGGTCGGATCGTCGAAAACGACGACGCGGTCGACGGCCTCCATGCCGGCGATCAGTTCGGCCCGCTCATCCTGCGGCATGATCGGCCGGTCCGGCCCCTTGATCGCGCGCTCGGAGGCGTCGGAGTTGACGGCGACGATAAGCGCGTCGCCTTCGGCTCGCGAGGCGTTCAGGTAGGAAACGTGACCGGCGTGAAGGATATCGAAACATCCGTTGGCGAAGACGACCGTTTTGCCCTCGGCGCGGCAACCCTTGACGAAAGCGATGGCTCCGGGAAGGGTTACGATTTTAAGGGTTGGAGAGTCCGGGAGGTTTGGTGTCATTCAGGTATTGAGAATGGAACGCGGATGACGCGGGTTTTACGGATTTACACTGATTAAGAGAAAGAAGGAAAGCTCTTTCATTTAGAATGAAATCCGTCGAGCCTTGACCCTTACCTATCCTCCATATCTTGATAGATTTAAAATCCGCGCTTAATCCGTCAAATCCGCGTCATCCGCGTTCCATTCTCTCAAATTTTATGGCCGCGCACCCACCTTTGAATCGGAACCACTCGGTTTTCCCAGGCCAGCCGGCTCCCCGCGGGTGCCCCCGAAGCACAAGAACCAAACTTCTTAGGGCTGCTACCGCCAGGTCCTGACCCGGTTCAAAGCGATCCCTTGCACGAGGACCCTCGGATTAACACCACTTAGCCCGGTTCCACCAACTAGTCCAACCCTCGGATGGGGATTCAGCCCTGCTGTAGCGGGTTGCAGGTTACAAGGCACCGCTAGTTCCCCACCTAGCGCGACCACTTTTGAGGCTACCAAATCGGCGCACGGCCGGCAATGGCGAAGTGGGCCCCGAAATTCATCACTCCGCCAGGGGCGCGGATCAGTTGCGTGACCGGCGTCGATCCCTTCATGGGAGGGATGGTCGTACGGGGCCTAATCTTGGGCATCCGCGGCATCCGCGCCAGGTTTGGGAGCTACCCACTTTTGCCACGGGAAATCGTCGAGGACCTGGTCGGTCGTTCGAACGAAACCGAGATAGGTCCACAGCTTAATGGCCGCCTCGTGAAGCTCCATGCGGCTGCCCACGCAAGCGTCTTCGATCAGGATCGCCTGATAGGCGAGGTCGTAGGCGCCGGTCGTCGTGCACAGGACGCACGCGCTGGTGTCGGTGCCGCAAATGAGCAGCGTGGCGATCCCGTTCTCGCGCAGCACGTTGTCGATCGAGGAGGTGGCGAAGGCCCCCGCCGAGTACTTATTCACGATAAACTCGCGCCGTTTCGCGATCCTTTGCTCCGAGGGCGCGATGATTTCGGGGAACGTGTCGTCCTTGCCGAGCATCGTGTAGACAATCAGCATGTCTTTATCGCGAAACAGCTTGAGCATGCGAGCCACGTTGGGCAGGACCTTGTTGTACATCCGGTCGGTATAGGTCTGGCCGACCTCCTGGTCATGGGTTGCCAGCGCCTCACCCCATTTGCAGCACCCGACCTGGAGGTCGATGATTACCAGGGCGGTGCGCTCGGGATTGATCTCCCCGATGAATTCCCGCCGCCCCGTCGCGCTGATCTTGACCCAGTCCTCGCCCGTCGGATCGGAAAAGAAGCGCGTATTGTCGAAACCGTATGCCTTGAATCCGCGTTGATCGGTGGGAGTCTCGGGTTTCTGATCGCGTTGCGGTTCCGGTTCCGCTCGCGGGATCGTTGCCCAGGCCACCCAGTAGCAAATCATGGCCAGGCAGAGGCGCGTTATTTTGGGGTGGTTTAAGCTATTGGCTCTTCGCATATTGGCTCCTCGTCCTTCTTTGTGCGACAAATCGGATCGTAGTCCCGATTTGCTTATGATGATGACTATTGGCGGCCTTCGTGCTTCGTTTCGCACCGTCGCCAAAGTGCTATGGCGCGTCGGAGACTCGTCATCACCACCATCGAATGAACGCGATCGGGTCAATCAATCGATTACGAGGGACGAGGACGGCTGTGATTCAATCTTGGGAGTAACTGCCGCTTCGAGTCATAGTGCGCGTTCGTGCTTGTGCTCGTAATCGTAATCGACCTTATCATCGCATCCCACCTCGATTGTGGCAAAAGAAAAAGACCGATTACGATTACGCGCACGAGCACGAGCACGAGAGATAAGAGCTGACTGGGGGGGCGTGTGTTTGTGTGGCGTGTCCGGGTCGGACGTCCTCAGCCGCGGGTGCGTTCCTCGGAGAAATCCTGCGTCGTCATATCGGGCGTCATGCCCTTGAAGGTCCAGCCGCCGTCAACGACCAGAATCTGTCCGGTGACGAACGCGGCGTCATCGCTCGCCAGGAAGATGCACGGGCCGACGTAATCATCGACGGTCCCGACGCGCCCGGCCGGGATGATGGCGCTCCATTTCTCGTCGAACTTGGGGTCGTAGATGCGGTTGCGTTCGCTGCTGGTGGGGGCCGGGGCGATGGCGTTGACGCGGACGCGCGGGGCCAGTTCGAGGGCGAGTTGGCGGGTCAGGCCCTCCAGGCCGCATTTGGCCATTGTGTAGCTGGAGTGATACATGACCCCCAGCGAGGCGGCGATCGAGCTGATGTTGATCACCGAGCCGCCGTCTTGCTCGCGCATGCGGCGCGCGGCGGCCTGCGTGCCGAAGAACGGCCCGCGCAGGTTGGTGTTCACCACGTCGTCGAAGTCTTGCTCGGTTTGCTCGTCGAAGGGGCTGAAGCGGGTGCGGGCGGCGTTGTTGACGAGGACGTCGATGCGGCCGAATCGCTCGCAGACTTGATCAACGAGCCGCTCGAACTGGTCCTTGGAGCCGATATCGGCTTGAAACGGTTCGGCCTCGCCGCCGGCTTGGCGGATGCGGCCGCAGGTGGTCTCGGCGCCCTGGGGATCGGTCTTATAATTGACGGCCAGCCGCGCCCCCGCCGCGGCCAGTCCGATGGCCAGACCCTGGCCGATCGCTTTGCTGGCCCCGGTGACGAGCGCGACCTTGCCCTCCAGCTTTTTCAGCTCAGCTCCCATCGCGGTTTGACGTCCTTGTTGACGTACGAGCGCGGCCAGCGGCGGTTATAGAGGTCGATCACGGTCTCGACCGAGTATTTCCAGAAATTCGGGAAATAGATGTCGGAGTAGGGGGCGATGTGGGGCGTGATGACGATGTTTTCCAGCTTGAAGATGGGGTTGTCCAGGTCGGCGGCTTCTTTGTTGAGCACGTCGAGGCCCGCGGCGGAAATCCAGCCCTCCCGCAGGGCCTTGATGAGCGCCTGTTCGTCGATCACCGGCCCGCGCGCCGTGTTGACGAGAACCGCGGTCGGCTTCATCAGGCGCAGTTCCCGCTCGCCGATCAGATGGCGTGTTTTGTCGTTCAGGGGGCAATGGAGGGAGACGAAGTCGGACTGCTCGAGGAGTTCGTCGAGTTCAAGTTTGCGCACATCCATCTCGGCCATTTTCTCCTTGGCGACAAACGGGTCGTAAGCCGCCAGTTTGACTTCAAACCCGCGCATGCGATGGGCGACCAGTTGCGCGATGTGACCGAAGCCGACCAACCCGAACGTCTGATCGGTCAGGTGCCAATTGGGCCAGGCCCGCATCCGGTCCCACACGCCCTCGCGCACCAAGCGATCGTGAATGGGGAT
Source organism: Candidatus Sumerlaeia bacterium (assembly GCA_963580245.1). Lineage (GTDB taxonomy): Bacteria > Sumerlaeota > Sumerlaeia > MVZB01 > MVZB01 > CAUZJO01. Next base: position 17,155 of record CAUZJO010000060.1, read on the forward strand.
GTGTCGGATGACGGCCATCAGGAGCCCCACGGTATGATCGGCCACCTGGTTGCTGATCGCCTCGGGTGTGTTGGCGACGACGATGCCCATCTCGGTGGCCTCGGCGACGGGGATGTTATCGGTGCCGCTACCCGTGCGGACAATGGCACCGCAACGATTCAGAACGGCGAGGTTCCCTTTTTGCATGCACTTGCAGCTGCCGAGGACCCAGACGATGTCGGCGTCATGGGCGGTTTCGGCCAGTTCCTCGCGGCCCACGCACTGGCGATGGACGAACTCCATCCCCTCCTTCTCAAGTGCTTCTCCGACCCAGTCGGGTACGTTCGGGGCGTCGTATCCGACCAGGGCAACCTTGAACTTTGCCATCCTTGCTGATCTCCTGGGTTTAGAAATTGCTAACGGGTCTGCTTGACATGTTCGCGGATGCGCGCGGCGAACTCCTCGGTGGCGTGGCGCAGCAATAGGAAATCCGCGCTCATCGCCATCCATTGAATCCCCATCTCGACCCACTCGATGAGCGCCTCGGGGCTGCCGCCGCTGGCCAGGCCGGGATGTTTGCCCGCCGCGTTGGCTTTGTCGATGACCGTCTGGATGGCCTGAACCACGTCGGGGTGGCGCGGGTTGCCCAGAAGCCCCATCGAGCCGGAAAGGTCATTGGGACCGATCAGGACCGCTGTCAAGCCGGGCACTTTGAGGATTTCGTCGATGTTGTTGACCGCGTCGATGTGTTCGATTTGGACGATCACGATGATCGTTTCATTGGCGCGGCGAATGTAATCGGGCCCGCCCTCACGGCCGTAGTTCGAGGGGCGGCGAGGCCCGAAACCGCGGATGCCTTGGGGAGGATAGAGGCAGGCAGAGACGGCGTTGCGAACGTCCTCGGCCGTACGGATCATCGGCACCACGATCCCATCGACGCCGATGTCCAGGACCGGTTTGATCAGGACCGGGTCGTTCCAGGGCACCCGCACCAGGATCGGCGTCTCACACGCCGTGGACGCAATGACCATTTGGAAAATCGTTTCGTTGGAGTAGGCGTTATGCTCGGCGTCGACCCAGACGAAGTCCAGACTGGGCCCCACCGTCTCGACCACGGCCGGGTCGAGGTAACTCAGGCATGTTCCCAGCACTAACTGCCCTGCTTCCAGTTTTTCCCTGAATTTATGCGCGTTTCTCATGGTTTCGCTCTCTTTCGGTTGGATTCTTCTTTATGTCAATCGCGAGACTTTGGTTTTCTACTCGCCGCTTCATTCCACGATGTCCTCACGCCGACGGCGTCTAATGCTTATTCCTTTTTCTTGTGCAACCAGGATTCGGCGATCTGTTCAAGCGTCTTGCCCTTGGTTTCGGGAACATATTTCATGCCGAACCACAGCGAGAATATACACACCACCCCGTAGAACCAGAATACTCCGCCGATCGAGCCGAGAATAGAATTTGATAATTTAACAAATACGGGAAATAGAAATGGACCGACGAAGCCCGCGGTCCAGAGCACCGTCGTCGAGATCGCCACGGCCTTGGCTCGGATGCGCGTCGGCTGGATCTCGGACATCATCAGCCACGGTAGCGGACCCAAGCCGATGGAATGCGGCGCCATGCAAAGGACGATCACAAGAAGGACAATGGGACCCGTCACATTCACATGAAAGGCCGCCCCGGCGATGCCCATCGAGATGATCATCGCGGCCGACGTGATGATCCACACCGGCCGCCGGCCGGCTTTATCGACGAGCGCGATCGCGATGAAGGTCAGGAGCATGTTCACGAAATTCATGTACATGGTGTTCCGGATGGCGCCTTCTTTCTCGACGGCCCCGGCACTCTCGAAGATCGTCGGCAGATAGTACGCAATACCACTCCAGCCGGTGAAGTTATTAAAGAAGGCCAGACCGACGCCGATCCACAGGGCCGTATAAATGCCCGGCTTCAGAAGTTCGCCCCAACCACCCGTCTCCTCGGAAAGCTGCGCCTCGATCTCCGCCATTTCACTCTGGGCGTATTCGGCCCCATCGATTCGCGTCAGAACGGCGAGCGCCTCGTCGTGACGACCTTTTTCGGCCAACCAGCGCGGGCTGCGCGGCACCATCAACAGCAGGATGACGAAAACGACAATCGCCACCAGTTCGGAACCAAACATCCATCTCCAGGCATATTGATTGATTTGCGTGTCGATCTGTAATTTAACCTGCTCGGACAAATCCTGAAAGACACTGGCATCGGCGTTACCGGTTATTTCGAGCACGAAATGGGCTTTCGTCATGATCGCGATATTGTAGGCGGCGACGACCGCCAGGGTCGCGCCGATGACGATCGCCATCTGGTACATCAATCCCAACCGTCCACGCATCCGCGCCGGCGCCATCTCGGCGATATACATCGGTGAGGCGATCGAAGCCAGCCCGACACCCATGCCGCCGATGATCCGAAAGATGTTGAACGTGATAATCCCGATGGGCATGGCCGTCACAATAGCGCTGACGCCGAACAGGAGCGCGGCGATGATCATCGTGTTGCGCCGCCCGATCGAGTCACAGAGGGACATTCCCAGGAATGGGCCGAAAATGCACCCCAGACCGGCGCTCATGGTGGTGAATCCGAATAGAAAGCCGTCGCCCAGATTGAAATGATCCTGCAGGTAAAGCAGCGCGCCCGAAATGACGACCAAATCGTATCCGAACAGAAACCCGCCGACCGCCGCCACGAAGGCCACCAGGAAGGCGAACATGACATTGCTCTGCCCACCCGTTTCGCGCAAACCCGATTCTTGATTCATGCCTGACTCCCTTCCCTCATGACGTGGCCGCGAGGCCCCCATTGCCTTCAGCGCCGCGGTTGGAACACAATGGTCTCGATTCGCATCCCCGGTGCGTTGCAAACCTTAACCATTTGGCAAAAAGGCAACGTATTCTACCATCCCGATCTCTTTGGTCAATGGTCATTTTAGGCGTGTTGGGGGCGAGCGCGGGGGGGGAGAAGGGTCAGGCCTCGACGATCACGGGGCCGGTGCGGTCGTGGGGGGCCAGGGGGCGGCAGCCGTCCTCGGTCACCACCAGCGAGGTCTCGATATGGACCGACGCGACCCCCGGCATGAAGTAGGCCGATTCCAGGTTGAAGACCATGTCCCGTTCCAGCGGCAGGTCCGAGCCGATGTCGATGCAATCGTCCTTGATCCGCAGGTCATTGGGCTCGGCGGAGACGGGGTATTCGCGGATTTCCAGGCCCAGGCCGTGGCCTTGGGGGCCGGTCCCCGTCAGGCCCGATTCCTGGACCACGGCGCACATCGTCGCGTGGACCGCCGTCGCCCGCGCACCGGGTCGGATGACCCCGCGGGCGGCCCGGACGCATTCGCGCAGAACCTCGTGACGCTTCATGATCTCAGGGCCCGGTTCGCCGAGGGCCACCGTCGTGCCGGTGTCGGCGAGGTATTGACGATAGCGGCAACCCCAGTCGGCATAGAAGACCTCGCCGTCGGTCAGGCGATGGTCGGTCTGGGTGGCGAACCCCAGGCCGTTGATGCCCCAGGAATAGTGGTCGAGGTTCGCCCCCTCCTCGGCGATGCGGCGCCGGTAGTGCTGCGCCAGCTCGAGCATCCGTGCGCCGGGCCGGGCCATGGCGAAGCTCTCCATCGCGGCTATCTCGCTGATTTCCATGGCGCGCGTCATCCGCGCCAGCTCCTCGGGGGTCTTGACCATCCGGATCAGCCGGATGAGGTTGGAGCAGTCCCTGAGGTCGGCGCCCGTGAGTTTCTGGTCGAGCTCTCGCTTGGATGACTCCACCAGACCCTCCTTCTCAATCCCGATCCTCGCCCGGTCCCATCCGCGTTCCTTGAGCAAGCCGATCAGGGCGGCGGTGGGCGTCGTGGCTGCGTGGTCGGCGTGGGTGAGTTCGTAAATCCGCTTGATGTCCTCGCTCAGCTCGCCCGGCGGGAATGATCCGTCAAAACCGAACCGGCCATACGTGCGCAGGTCGGTGACCCAAGAATCGAGCGCGTTCACCAACAGATGCGGGCTGAGGACCAGGGCCGGCTCGCCCTCGGCCGGGAGGACGACGTAATATTGGCCTAAATCGGACGAGGCACCGGGGGTCGCCATGTACTCGCGGAACAGGGGGCCAAGCCATGAATAATAATCGCTGAAATACGTGACGCTCAGGGGAGACGTCGCGATGAGCACGTCGATCCCGCACTTCTTCATGGTTTCGATCGTGCGCGGTTTGTTACACAGCATTATCCGGTACCTGTCCTCGATTCATGGTGTGATTTCCCATTGGGGCGGAAATCCAGGGGCTTCGCTCACTCGTCGGTCTTCAAGGCGTCGGTCACCAGGCGGGCGTAAATCTCGGCGATGACACGGCTCGCCTTTTCCGTTGAATGGACCGCGTCTCCGAAGGTGATCTCGTCGATCCCGGTGAAATCATGGAGGCCGAGGCCGAATTTGACCTTTTGCTTCAGTTCCTCGTAAAGATCGGGGACGGTCCGGGAGAAGGGGTCTTCCACGGCGCGGATGGGATCGTATCCCTGGATCCCGACGATCAGCTTGCCTCCGTTCGAACCCACGATTCTCCTGTAATCATCCAGCTTGCGCAGGAAACGGTCGACGATGATCGAGAAGCCCTCGCCTCTGGTGTCGCGTCCCGCTTCCCCGGGCGGCCGTTCACCATAAATGCGCGGGATCCACATTTCGAGATGGCTCGGATAACTCAAACCGAGTTTCTTGAAGTTGAGAGGCGCCAGCCGGGCGTAGATGAAATCGTTCCAGGCGGTGTGCGAAATCACGATTTCGGGTTTCAAATGATACGCGAAATGGACGTAGGTGCTGATCTCCTGGGGCAGGCAATAACTATTGATGCCGAGGTTCAGGACCTTGAACCTCCGATCGCCCTGTTCGTTGAGAATCCGTTCCAGGTGCTCGGCGACGGTGATGCGGTGCGAGAAACCCGCCATTTCGCTGCCGCCGGTTATGACGATCAACGTATAATCCCGCTCCTCATCGAAATAGAGGTCAGCGTCGTTCCGGAAGCCGAAATAATCGAGTGCGATCTCGTCGCCATAGATCCCGTGCGCCCCGGTGTAATCGGCAAAGGGGTGGTACTTGTTGCCCGCGCCGCGCTCGTATCTGAGGAAGGGATTATCCGACTCGGGGTCAATCAGTTCCGGCACGGAGTGCTCGAAAGCCGGGTGTTCGTAGCGTTCTTGGTCCTGGGCGTGGATCGGGAACGGGCCCCAGATGCCCGTCACGCATGCAAGGGTCGCAATAAGAGCGATCCACGGGGAACGGCCTTTCAGGGTTATTCGCGGCATCATTTCTCCTTCGCCAGGGCTTCCAACTCGTGCCATTCGGTCCTGAGGCAGCTCTTGCAAATCTCCTTGATCGCCGCCTCGTCGCCCTGAACGTGATACACCCGGTTGCGATGACAGAAAGACTCGCCGGGCTGCAAATCGAGCGAGGGGGAGAGCGTTTCGAGTTCATACATCGTCCCACCGGCGCCCCCGGGACCCGGGCCGTCGAGGTATGAGCTAACGACGTCCCCATCGTAGGCGTCCTCATACGGATAGTCGCCGTAGTAGGATGAGACGTATTCCATCTGGGGGTAGAAGTCGAATTCGTTGATCACTAGCCGGCCCGTGTCCAGGTTGGCGCTGCCCAGGCGGTTGACGGCCCGGCCGCGGCTGATGGCGACCTTGGTGCAGACCTTGCCGTCGGCCAGGAAAATCGCGGATTCGGGCAGAACGCGCCAGCGATCGCGAGGGTATAACCCTCCGGGCGTCATGTAGGGCATGTACTCAATGCGGATGGCCCGGCCCAGGTCTTCATCGACGCCGGGCCGGTAGGGGAGGAGGACGAACTGGTGGGGGCCGTTGGCCTGGATCGATGGCGTCCACGGGGCAACGGTGCCGGTACGGCGATCCAACGGGCGAGGCCCGACGTTTTTGACCAATGAATGGCTCTCGAACCCGACAAAATCGGTCCGGTCGCCCGTCCCCAGCGTGAAGGGGCAACTGTCGAGGATCGAGACGGTTCGAGTGATCTCCATCTCGATTTTCAGGCCCTTGGCGTTGACCAGTCTCATCCGCGAGCGCATCGTAGCATGTCCGTGCTCGCCCGCGTCCTCGACCAAATCGTAAGGCTCCGAGGTCATCCCGGGCTGGACGTGATAATGCTTGAGTGCCTGTTCCATATCCTGGAAGAACAGGCCGAACGGACCGCCCTCGGGCGCGAACCAGAACCGTTCCTCGCCACCGAAATTGATCCACCGGCCCGGCTTGAGGCCGCCCTCGATCGCCGCGCGGTCGATCCAGCCCAGGTGTTTGCCGTTCATCCCCGACCAACTCGTGGTCATGACCCGACCGACCAGGCGCGGGCAGAGCATCACCAAATAACCCGGCCGGCGGCCCTCAAGGATGACCGGGTCGTTACCCGTATCCTTCAAGAGTGTGGCGACGTCCTTAAAGGAGGCCAAGGGCGTCCATTCCTTAAGCGGATCGAATCAAGGGTGCCTCAAAGAATTCAGTCCCGGCAGGGACGATTGCTTTCAGCGCGCCACGCATGTGGCGGGAAATCAAACCGATAATGAATTGGAGTCCCGTAGGGACGACTGCAAACCGGTTTTCTAGAGGTTTCCTCAAGCCTCGGGGTTCTCTTTCAGGGCCGCCAGGGCGGCGTTGACCGCTTGAAAGATCATCGCGTTGTCCTGGGCGTAACTGATGAACTTGAACCCCCGCTTGCGCTGCTCGATCAACTGCTCGGGCGAGAAGGCGTGGTTCCCGATCGCCACGCCTGTCTTCTTACTGACCTCCAACATTTTCTCGACGATCTTTTCCACTTCCTTGTGGGGCTGCTTGAAGGGGTCAAGCCCCAGCGACAGACATAGATCCATCGGCCCCAGGTGGATAACATCGATGCCGGGCACCGCGGCGATCTCCTCGAGGTTCTCCACCATCTCCTTGGTCTCGATGATCAGAGAGACGATGATGTTATCGTTCGCCGTGCGGAAATATTCCTCGGCATTGTAGCCGTATTGCGCCGCCCGGAACGGCCCATAGCCGCGCGTCCCCTCGGGCGGAAAGCGGGTCGCGCTGACGACCTCCGCGGCTTCGGCGGCGGTCCGCACCAACGGCACGACGATCCCCATCGCCCCAATATCCAGCGAGCGCTGAATCCAGACCTTATCGTGCGCCGGCAGACGGACCAGCGGGACGGTGTCGGTCCCCTTGATCGCCATCAGGATCCGCTCGGTCTGCGGGATGTCGACGGCGCTGTGTTCGGTCTCGATGACCAACCATTCGAGCCCCGAGTTGGCCAGCAGCTCCGCGGCGTTGGGACTCCCCAACCCCAAAAAACACCCCACCGACGACTCCCCGCGCAGGATTTTTTGCCGCACTTTGTTGGTGAACATCGCGAACCCCATTCCTCGGAGGCGCGGCGGTTCGAAACCAGCCAACCGCGCCCAACGTGTGATCGAATCCTAGGGAGAAACCCGGAAAAGATACTCTCTCCCGATTCCACGGTCCCTTCGCCCAATCGGATAACTACCCTCCAACATACCTGACGAATCCGCGCCGTCAACCTGAATTAACGCGCGGCGCGCCGGCACCGTATATTTGCAAGTCAACGCAAGTCAAAAAGGAGGGAAACGAGAGGGGGTATGCTTCAGTTGTTGGTGGAAACGCCGCTTCAATGCAAGGTGCCCTTCTGGTCCTTGGTCGGCTCTCGGCTTTCGGCTCTCGGCTCCCGTCCTCGTCCCTCGTAATCGGCCTTATTCTCGGGTCGCAATCGAGGTGGGGAATAAAGATGAATGCGAATACGATTACGAGGGACGAGGACGGGAGCCGAGAGCCGACCTGAAAGACTGCGGCGGGCAACAAGCCTATCCCGCAAGCCAAGCTTCGGGTCTCTCCTAATCGTCTTGTCCGGGTCTTGCGACGCCGGGCTTTCTCCGTGTAAATCCGTCCAATGCGTAAAATCAGCGTTCAATTTTTGCTTTCAATCCAGTCCCGCCTCGGCCATCTCGACGGCCTTGAGCATCGCTCGGGCCTTGTTGCACGTCTCGTCGTATTCGTTGGCCGGGACGCTGTCGGCCACGATACCGGCCCCCGCCTGGACGTAAACCCGATGCCCCTTGATCACGACCGTCCGGATCGTGATGCAGGTATCGAGGTTGCCGTCGAAGCCGAGGTAGCCGACGCTCCCGGCGTAGGGCCCGCGCCGCACGTTTTCGATCTCGTCGATGATCTCCATGGCGCGGATTTTGGGGGCCCCGCTGACCGTGCCGCAGGGAAAGGTCGCCGCCAGCGCGTCGTAGGGGTCCATCCCCGCCTTGAGCCGCCCGCGCACGTTGCTCACGATATGCATGACGTGGCTATAGCGTTCGATGACCATCAGGTCGTCGGCGTGGACGCTGCCGGGCTGGGCGACGCGTCCCACGTCGTTGCGGCCCAGGTCGACCAACATGATGTGTTCGGCGCGCTCCTTGGGATCGGCCAGGAGGCTTTTCTCCAGCGCGAGGTCCTCCGGGCCGGTCAGTCCGCGCGGTCGCGTGCCGGCAATGGGCCGCACGATCACCTCGCCATCCACCACGCGCACGAGAATTTCGGGGCTCGATCCGGCAAGTTGCAGGTCGCCGAACTTGAGGAAGAAGTTGTAGGGCGAGGGGTTGACCGCTCGCAGTGCGCGGTAGATGTCGAACGGGTCGCCGTGATACGGCTTGCTGAACCGCTGACTGATCACGACCTGGAAGGCGTCGCCGGCGGCGATGTACTCCTTGACGCGCTCGACGCCCGCCTCGAACTCCTCGCGGGTGAAGTTCGAGGATAATTCATGGGCACCGCCGTCCACGTCTGGCCCCATCTTGGCGCTCGAGATGCTGTTGCGTTCGATGCGTGGGGTGCGCAGGCGCTCGGCCATCAGTTCGATCTTGTGGATCGCCCCATCGTAGGCCTTGCGCGCGTCGTCGGTCACGTGGGCGTTGGCCAGCAGGATCGTGCGGTGACGCACGTGATCGAAAATCGCCAGCTTATCGCTGATCATGAAACAGCAGTCGGGGAGTTGCAGGTCGTCGGGGTTGTCGTCGGGGATGCGCTCGAAGTTGCGCACGACGTCATAGGCCAGGTAGCCCACGCCGCCGCCGATGAAAGGTGGCAACGCGGGATCGGGGGTGGGCCGGTAGCGCTGCATGAAATCGCGCATGAATTCGAGCGGGTTGGCCGGCTTCTCGACGACCTGCTCGTCGACCCCGAAGTAACTGATGTCGATTTCCCGTCCGCGCCCACGGATGACGATCTCGGGATTAAAGCCGATGAACGAATAACGCCCGACGTTCTCGCCTTGCTCGACGCTTTCGAGCAGGAAACCGTAATCCCCGTCCACCAGCTTGCGAAAGACCGAGACCGGCGTCTCCATATCGGCCAGAATCTCGGCCCAAACCGGAATGAGGTTCCCCTCCCGGCAGTGCCGCTTAAAGGTTTCGAAGTCGGGTTGGATTTCGAGCATGGATTCGGGTCTGTCGGGTGTCGGGTAATAGAATTTCAGCCGGCGAGCGCCAACCTCTCCCGTCGCCGCCGGAGTTCCAGAAGGTTATAAACGAATCCCCTTAATGATTCACCCGAAACCCGAGACCCAATCCCCGAAACCCGACCTCAATCCCTCCGCCCAAAAATCAGCATCGCGTAGTAGAGCAGGTGGAGGATGGCGGTGATGGTGGCCGCGACGTAAGTCATGGCGGCGGCGTTGAGGACCCGCGACACGCCGGCGGTCTCCTGGGGACCATGGACCAGTCCGAGCTGCGTCACCATTTGCTTGGCCCGTGTCGATGCGTTGAATTCGACCGGCAGATTGACGAGCTGAAAGACAACGACCACGCCGAACAGGACGAGGCCGACTAGTGCCAGGCCCGTCCAATTTAGAAAGAAGCCAACAACGATCAGGATCATCCCCAGGTTCGAACCGAGGCCGGCGGTCGGCACGATCGCATTGCGCAAGACCAGCGGGGCGTAGTTCTTGGCGTCCTGCACGGCGTGGCCCGCTTCGTGGCAAGCCACCCCGATCGCCGCAATGCTGCGTTCATCGTGGATTTGGGGGCTCAGGCGCAGGACTTTCTTGCGCGGATCATAGTGATCCGAAAGGAACCCCGAGACCCGCTCGATCCCGACCCGGCGATCCAACCCGGCGGCGCGCAGCATCTCATGGGCCGCCTGGGCTCCCGTGAGCCCCGAACTGGCCGGCACGTGGCTGTATTTGGAAATGGCACCCTTGACCATTCCCTGGGCGAGCATGCCGATCACCAACGAAGGCAAAAAGACAAAGAGGAAGAAATTCGAGTCGAGCAGCCACATGGGTTCAGTCTCCTTCAGTGATCCGCGTGGGGCGAGCCTACTTGAGTAGCCCCCTCCATCGCGAGGAACCACCACGCCCTCGCGCGAGTATGATAGTACCCCAAGTGTCGAGCAATCGCCACGCCAAACGAACCTGATGACCGTTCGCCTCGCCCAGTTCGGCCAAACTCTAGCAAAATCAATTCTCTAAGACGACGCGTGGATCGCTTGGGACGTGCGCAAGAGTCCGGTTCAGAGGCGCCAGATTGGGGTGGTGTGACGGAATGACACCATTCCGGTCAGCGGGCCGAATGGGTAGAGCAAGAGGACCGTCGATTTAGAAAGCGTTTCGAGATGGTTGCCATGCAAAAGGCGGCCCCTTCGCGAGGCCGCCCGGAATATCGCATGCGTGGTTCCCCGAGATTCACTCAAGAATCTTCCCCACCACGCCCGCGCCGACGGTGCGGCCGCCTTCGCGGATCGCGAAGCGGAGGCCCTCCTCCATCGCGATCGGGCAGATCAGCTCGCCCTTGAGCACGATGTTGTCGCCCGG
>CAUZJO010000061.1:0-27518 GCA_963580245.1 Candidatus Sumerlaeia bacterium
TCTTGCCGTCAGAGAAGGAGGTGATCCATGGGGGTGAATGTTGAAATTTCCGGCCGTGAGAACTCAAAAGAGCTTCTTCGGCCAGAATCCATGGTCAAATCCCTTGCCTTTGGCCAGGCACGGTGGGCTGATCCACTCAAAGATTTTGAGGATCGAACGGTTTGGTTAGCGAAATGGGAAATGTCGGCTTTACGTGCTTTCCTATGGTACTGTGACCGTGGCTCGGAGAATCCGAGGGCAACGCCGCTTTGACCATGAGTTGGTTGATTTTATCAAAGAAAATCAATTGCCTTATGTCGATCTCCTTGAGGCGCACCTGGCTGATTTCGCCACTCTCAATATGAGTCTTGAGGATTACCTCGAGCGCTATTGGATTAGTCATTACAACGCTGAGGGCAACTTTTTCACGGCATTTTCCCTCAAGGACAAGCTGGTGGAGATGCTGGAACCGAAACCGATTCCTTATACTGCTAATTCGTCGTTATCCGTTGTTCCTTAGCTTTTTCTCTCGTCCTTGCTCTCCGGCGTCATCAGGCCCAGGCTCATGTGCGGCCGCTTGTGGTTGTAAATTACGAAGGCGTCGGCCGCCCCGGCCCCCCGGCCTTCCGCTCGGGAGGGGGGGGCCAAGCTAGGCTCTGTCCAATAATAGTTCTTTGGCCCAAATCCGGATGAATCCGATGAGCACGAAGCAGCGAAAAGTCTCCGCCAGTTTGTCGTATCGCGTGGCGACGCGGCGGTACTTCTTGAGTTTCCGATCAAGCGTTCCACGACGTTGCGTCTCTTGTACCGCTCCTTGTCAAAGCCCTCGGCCTGCTCGGGATACGAGCCGTCGGGTTGTTTGCGATGGGGGATCAAGGGCGTGGAGCCGTGCTCGCGGATGGTTGAGCGTTACGCACACCCGTCCTGACGCGCTTTTAGAGGTGAACGGGAGAGGTGCGTCCTTTCCCCGAGTTCGAGGGGAACCACCAGCCACCCAGGGTTTGCGGGTCCGATGGTCCTTGCGAGGCATATGACGTTTGGATAAACGACTTCGTCATTAGAATTCCGGCTCCATCGAGATCGCCTAGGGTCTTCTGGAGAGCCACATGTCCTCCTGGTTTGCGCTGTTCCTAACGATCATCTGGTTCGCCTGGGTCTCGTGTCTTGTCGCCGCCATTGAGCTGGAGGAATCGACATCAGAAGATGGATCCTTTCGTACTCTTGCCGATTTCACCAACAGACATTCGGAAGGTTTAGCGAGGACGTGAGACTCAAGGAAGCTTGGGAGTTCGGACCGCATTTATTCCAGAAATTGAATTAAAGCGGGTTGTTGAGTAACACGGGCGACAATGATTCCGAACTCATAACACGAACATTCCGCCGAATCCAGCCAAAAGAGGTATATGGCAGTAGATGTGTCCTATCCGTAGCCTTCGCAATGCGGAGATCAGGAGTTCGGTCCTCCTCAGGTCCACCAACTGCATGCCATTGATTTTACGAGAAATATACACCACAACGCAGCATAGTCGGAATGTCCTTTTCCGAGTGTGTTAGGGTTGAATTCGGCCTCCGTTCCGGCAAAATCCTCGTAACTTCGATTGCCCTCTTCGCTGCCCTCTTCGCTGCCCTCGTCGTGCCGGAGGACGGGCCGAACCTGAGGCAGCATGCCCACGTTCCCTACGGGTCCAATATTGCAGTGCTACGAATCGCTCAAAATCGGCTTTTCTTGGCCGGACCCATATCAAGGGCCGGGTCAGGTTGAGATCGTGGATTCTGGGGCGTTTATCATGCTCTGTATCGGGGGGCCGCCCAAAATCCGGGCCGGGTGGTGCAGTCGTCAAGCAATCCCTGCCCCGTCACTCCCCAATGGGTCGCCAGGGTGTCGAACGTCGGCCCCGTCTTCCGTTTGCCTATGTCGACCCTCTGTGGCGATCCTTGGCCCATTTCACGCCAAAAAGAAAACCCCCGGCCAGGGTCAGCCCGGACCGGGGAAGAGAATGTTTCCCGAATGTTTCCAGGAACGGGGCCGGAATCGGGCCAGGACAGGGAAGGTATCGGGAATTTATGGCATCCCGTGATTTGCCACAGAATCCTTGATTCTATTGGGTCTTATGAATGGAGCGCCTGACGGGAATCGAACCCGTATCATCGGATTGGAAGTCCGATGCACTAGCCGTTGTGCTACAGGCGCTTAAATCGGACGAGTTTAAGCATACCAGTCCTCGGATGTACGTCAAGCCATGTCGGATTCGTCTGGTTTCGTATCGGGTGAGACTTGATATTTGTGGTTGAAGTGGTTTCTCGGAGCCGTGACAATACGCAGGTGAGACTCCTTCCTCTTGCCTTCGGCGAGCATGACACGCGCGCCGGTGCTGGCATGGATTTCAGCGGTGGTGATCCGCGTTGGGTCGGGAGGGTCCACGGTTTTGCTTCTCGGGCGCCGAAGGCGGTCGTTCATGAATAATGGTGTCATCGTTGTCCTCTTGCTTGCCCTCCCGGCGCTGGTTGCGTCGGCCGGCGAGCAGACGCTGGACCCGCGCGACCAGTGGCCGCAGTGGCGAGGACCGCTGGGTTCGGGCGTCGCCCCCAACGCGAGCCCGCCGGTGCAATGGAGCGAGGACGAGAACGTGCGCTGGAAAGCACCGATCCCCGGCTTGGGGCACTCGACGCCCATCGTCTGGGGCGACCTCGTTTTCCTGACCACCGCCATTGCTTACGGAGAAGAGTTGGACCCCCAAAGCGGGCCCGCCCATGGCGCGCACGACAACTTCGCGTCGCTGCACCATCAGGAATTCGTGGTCCTCGCGGTGGACGCCCGTGACGGCGAGATCGTGTGGCGCAAGACCGTACGCAGCGAGCAACCCCAAGAGGGCACGCATGTAACTGGAAGCTGGGCCTCTAATTCCCCGGTCACCGACGGCGAGCATCTGTTCGCGTTCTTCGGCTCGGGCGGCCTCTACTGTTTTGATCTCAACGGGGAACTGCTGTGGAAGAAGGATTTCGGCGATATGGAGTCCAAGCACGGCCACGGCGAGGGCAGCTCACCCGCGCTCCACGGCGAGACCCTGATCATCAATTGGGACCACGAAGGCGAGTCATTCGTCGTGGCACTCGATAAGCGCACCGGTGACGAGCGGTGGAAGGTCGAGCGCGATGAGGGGACGTCATGGTCCACGCCGCTGGTGGTGGAACACGACGGCAAGCCGCAGGTGATTGTCAACGCGACCCATCGCGTGCGCGGCTACGATCTGGCCACCGGCGAGGTCGTCTGGGAATGCGGCGGCATGTCGGGCAACGTGGTCGCCTCGCCGGTGGCGGCCGACGACTTGGTTTACGTCACCAGCAGCTATGAGAAGCAGGCGATGATGGCCATCCGCCTGGCGGCGGCCAAGGACGACATCACCGCTACGGACGCCGTCGCGTGGACGCGCGGCTACCAGACGCCGTACGTGCCCTCGCCCCTGCTCTATGGCGACATGCTGTATTTCATCCGGCACCTTCAGGGCTATCTGAGCTGCGTGGAGGCGAAGACCGGAAAGACGCATTACGGCTCTCAGCGCCTGCCCGGCGTGAGGCGCGTGTATGCCTCGCCGCTGGGCACCGCGGACCGTGTCTACGTCGTCGGACGCGCAGGAGTCACGTACGTCATCAGGCATGGCGCGGCTCTCGAGGTCCTGGCGCGCAACGTCCTTGACGACACCTTCTCGGCCTCGCCCGCGGCGGTCGGCGCTAAGCTCTACCTGCGCGGGGAGCGGCATCTGTATTGCATTGCGGAGAGCGGCGCCGAGGAGTGACGTAATAGTGACTTGATTCAGACGCGAACGGAGACCGAGCGGCGAGTGGATGGAGATTCACGCGCTTAGGGGAACCTCTAAAATTCCGGTTTGCAGTCGTCCCTACGGGCCTCCAATCCGTTATCTGTTTGATTTCCCGCCACTTGCGTGGCGGGCTGAAAACAATCGTCCCTGCCGGGACTGAACATTTGGAGGCGCTTTTAAGTCAGAGCGGACGGGATGAGGGCTTGTTCTCCCGCTCGACACATCAGACGGTAAGGATCGCGTAAATTCGGAAAATCCCCTGCAAGTCCTAGCGTTTCGAGAACTGGACGGCCTTGCGGGCTTTGTGAAGGCCGTATTTCTTGCGTTCTTTCTCGCGGGCGTCGCGGGTGAGGAATCCCAGCGACTTGAGGGCGGGCCGATAGGCCGGGTTGGCGTTGATCAGGGCGCGGGCGATGCCGTGGCGGATCGCATCGGCCTGGCCGCGCGTGCCGCCTCCGTAAACGTTGACCAGCACATCATACTTGCTGATTGAATGGGTCTCGCGCAGGGGGGCGCGGACGATGTCCTCGACGAACGGGCGCCTGGCGAAGTAAAGCTCGGGCGTCTTGCCGTTGATCGTCATTTTTCCGCGGCCGGGCCGCAGGTAGATGCGCGCCACCGAGGTTTTGCGCCGTCCGGTCCCCAAATATTGCTCCATGTTCCTACCTCAGTTCCTCTTCCATCATTCATGAACCCGCCCGTTCTCCGGGTCGTCCTTAAGTGGCCTTGACCGTCCGTTCGGGCAGCGGCTGCGGTTTCTGAGCCTGGTGGTTGTGGTCCTCGCGGGCGTAGAGACGCAGCCGGCGCATCGTATCGTGGCCGAGCCGCGTCTTGGGCAGCATGCCCCAGACGGCCTTGCGCACCAATTCGCCGGGTTTGCGCTCATTGAGCTCCCGGGCCGTCAGCGACCGCAGGCCCCCGACCCAGCCCGAGTGCCAGTAGTAACGCTTGGTCTCCATCTTGTTGGCGCCCAGGCGCACTTTGTCGGCGTTGAGGACGATCACGTGGGTCCTCATGTTGACGTGGGGCGTAAAGTCGGGCAGATGTTTGCCGCGCAGGACGTAGGCGATCTCCGAGGCCAAACGCCCCAAGATCCTGTCCTTGGCGTCAATCACGTACCAGCGCTCCGCCAGCGCCTCTTTCCTTGCCGAGGGCGTGTAACCCATGATTAAGCTTCTCTCCGCGTGATGCGGTCCGTTTCAGGGCCGCTCATTCCTAACCCGGGGACGTTCCGAGACTCGGTGAGCATGCACCGGGCCAATGTCCAGCCCACGTCAAGCCTACCCTTGTACCTGGGCTCCGGGGGGATGTCAACGGTCAATTAATCGCGGGAGAGGGTCAGGAGCGAGAGGTCGTCTTCCATCGGCCGGCCGTCGCAGAATTCGTTCATGTCCATCAGCATGGTGTTGATCAGCCTCTGAGGCGATGCCTCGGTGTTGCGGCCGACACAATCGGCGATCCGCTCCGGTCCGAACTGCTCATCCTGGGGGTTGAACGCCTCGGAGAGGCCGTCGGTGTAGAGGATGAGCGCCTGGTTGGGTTCAAGGCGCAGCTGATGGTTCTCGTACGGCAGGTCCGGGGCGAACAATTTGATCGGAAAACCGTCGCAGTTGTCGATAAACCGGCCCGACCCGTCCGCTCGATTGAGGAGGTAGGGCGGATTATGGCCGGCTGAACTGTAGGTCATCTCCCCGGTATCAGGATTCAGGATGGCGTAGAACACGGTGCAGTACTGGTTGGTGGGCAGATGCTCGAAGAGCAGGTTGTTGAGCCGATAGAGGATGGCCGCGGGGTCGCTGGCCCGGTCCTTCTCGAGGTGCAGCAGCATGTGGGTCATCGCCATGGCCACCATCACGGGGGTCCCGTGACCGCTGATGTCGCCGATGATGACGCCCAGCCGGCCGTCGTTGCGCTGGAGGACCTCGTAGAAGTCCCCGCTGCACTCGGTCGACGGTTGATAATGGGCCGCGAAACGGTAGCCTTCGACCTCGGGCAAGATTTGGGGCAGCAGGTTGCGCTGAATCTGGCTGCTCGCCTGCAACTCGCCGTTAAGCCGCCGCATCACGCCTTCGAGTTGTATGTTCTTTTCGGAGATCTCCTGGCGCAGGCGGATGATCCGTTCGGCCGCGCGCAGCCGCGCCTTCAGCTCGTCCGGATCGCAGGGCTTGACGAGGTACTCGTCGGCGCCGGTGTCCAGCGTCGAGACCTTGTCCTCGTTTTTGTCCTTGGCGGTCAGGATGATTAAATAAATCTCGAGGCCGCCCGGTTGCTCGCGGACGCGCGCGCACAGCTCCACGCCGTCCATCTCCGGCATCATCCAGTCCGAGAGGATCAATTCGGGCTGGAAGGACTCGAGCTGCTCGAAGCCCTCGAGTCCGTTGGTCGCCGTGGCGACCGTGTAGCCGGACTTGGTCAGCCGTTTTGGAGGATCGTGAGGGTGAATGGATCGTCCTCGACCACAAGCACGCGCATGGGGGTGACGGCGTAGTCCTTCCCGTTCCGGGCCGTTTCAGGGTTGTTTTCAAGCATGGACGGCATCTAGGCTTCCCCTTTCGATGCACCAGTGGAGTCGAGCTGCGCCATATTCTTTATCGGCTTGCACGGGCACGACATAAACCCACATGGCTCCCAAGCGGGGCTGATCCGACGAAAACCTCGGATGATCAGGCCTGGGTGGACGGATGGGCCTCGCTGTCTTGAGTCATCTTCCGGCACTTTTCCAGTGTCCCGGCCACCAATTCGCAAAACGCGTTGTGATCAACGACGGGCTTGACCAGGTAGTCATCCGCCCCGCTCTGGGCAAGGAAGTCTTCACGGTCGCCGCGCATCGCATGGGCAGTGGCCAAGATGACCGGAATGTGACGGATGGCGGGGTCCTGCTTGATCGCGCGGGTCAGGTCCAAGCCATCCACGGGCTCGCCGTCCAGCGTGGTGTCGGAGAGGGAGACATCCATCACGACCAGGTCCACGTCGCCTCCGCGGACCAGGGACAACCCCTCAGCGGCGTCCTCGGTGATCGTGGTTCGATGCCCCCCATACGGGTCAGGACCCTCTCGAACACGAGTGAATTCATCTTATCGTCTTCGACAACAAGAATGTGCGCCATGAGCACTCTCCATCGGGTAAATCGGTGTAAACATTCTTCCCCAATGCTTGTTGGCAAGCACTCCGCCGGTGACGGACTCCAGCGGTCCCCCGCGCGTCCTTTCCCCCCGGTCCGGATTCGCGGTTCGACGGAGTGTTCTGTTGAACCTATCGGAAAAACCGGCGGAGTGATTAACGGTTATGCGCGAGGCGACAGGCGGTTTTTTGGGGTTCGAGCATTTTAGGACGCGAGGGACGGGTTTCGGGACGCTCGAATCTGCTTTTAAGAGGCTCGATCGCTTGTCTGGATCAATGCAGACCCACGCGTTGTTCGGTTAATTCACCCGTGACCCATTGCTGCGGGGATCCTTCGCCCGGCCGCGCGAGAAATCGACTGACCACCTGCTCGGGACCGTCGTCGCCGAGCGTCAATCGGACGTATCCGGGGAGGCGATCGGGACCGGTGCCGACCATCCCCGCCGATCCGGCGTTGATGAGGCTTAAGTCCTTATATTTCAGTCGCCAACGTACGTGCTTGTGGCCGTGCAGGTAGACGCTCGCCCCCCCGCCGACCAGCACATCGAGCAATTGTAGCCGCTCGGTCAGCTCATGGCTCCAGTGCGTCTTGATCCAAGGCGGATAGAGCAAGGGGTAGTGACCCATGACGACCACGCGGCGATCGCGCCCCCACAAGTGATCGAGTAACTCGCGGAGGCGATCCAGCGAGTCGCCGCCGACGTGCCCGCGGGCGGTCAGCCACCGCGGGAGGGCGCAGTCCAGCCCAACCAGCGTCCAGCGAGAGCCTAGGTCGACGCTAAAGGGATACGCCTCGAATCGATCATCGAAGAGGGTCTCGTAGAGGCGGCCGCGAACGGCCCGGGGTGTGTAACGGTCATGGTTGCCCGGAATCGAGACAAACCGCTCGCCCCAGCGCCCGATGAGCGGCGCGAACAATTCGCGGCCGGCCTCGAACTCCGCCCGCAGCGCGGTCGTGGTCAGATCGCCGGAGAAGCAAACGAAATCGGCCTCCTCGCCGGCAATACGCTCGGCGACCTCTCGGGCGACCTCGACCGGGAACCTTCGGGCACGCCTAAGGCGCAGGTTGGCCAGGCCCAGAAAACGTTTGAAGAAAAGGTCCCCGTCCAGCCCGTACTTCCACAAGTGCAAGTCGCTGAAGTGAATCAGGGAGGGGGGGGAGAGGTCGGGTTTCGGGTTGTTTGGTGGGGAACGTGGAACCACGTGGGATTATAGTATAATCGGTCGAAAGTTTTCTTCGTTTTCTACCCGAAACCCGCTCTTACGCCGCCTCGCCCGCGGGCGGTCCCGTTTCCGGGGGCTTTGTTCGGTTGGCGGGCGAGCCGTGGCATTTCTTGAATTTCTTCCCGCTGCCGCAGTGGCAGGGGTCGTTGGGGCCGATTTTGGGTTGGGCGCGGCGGTAGGTCTGGGGGCGGCGCGGTTTCCCGTCGGGGGATTCCCCGCCTTTTTGGGCCTGTTGGGCGACCGCGCGGGCGGTGTCGACGGCACTCTGGCGGCCTTCTTCCTTGAGGAAGCTCAGCTGGGAGGCACCGGTTTCGGGCTGGTGGACGATGACGGCGCGGAAGATCTTCTCGAAGATCTCCTTGTAGATGCTGGCGATCATCTCCTCGAACATCAGCGATGCCTCGCGCCGGTACTCGGTCAGCGGGTCCTTTTGGCCGTAGCCGCGCAGGCCGATGCCCTGGCGCAGTTCCTCGATCCCCAGCAGGTGGTCGCGCCAATGGACGTCGATGATCTGCAGGCTGATGTAGCGCGCGAGGAAATTCAACATGTCCTCGCCCATCATCTCGGTCTTGTGTTTGTAAGCCTCTTCGCAGCGCTCGAGGATTGTGCTCAGGTATTCGTCAACCGTCTCGCCGCTCAGCTTGGGCAGGTCTTCGAGGTTGATCATCGGGACGTGACGCCGGATCCAGGACAAGAATCCGTCCACGTCCCACTTGGTCTCGTCCGAATCATCGGTGTAACTGGGCCACTCGTTGGCCATCGCTTCGGCGGCGAATTCCAGGACTTTCTCGGCGTTGTTCCCCTTGCCCCCCAAGGCCTGGCGCCGGATGCCGTAGATTTTCTCGCGCTGGGAGTTCATCACGTTGTCGTAATCGAGGGTCCGCTTGCGCTGCTCGAAGTTGATGCCCTCGATTTTCTTCTGGGCCGAATTGAGCGCCCGCGTGGCGATCCCATGGCTCATCGCCTGGCCTTCCTCGAAGCCCTTGGACATCAGCCCGGCCATCTTCTCCGAGGCGAACAGGCGCATCAGGTCGTCCTCGATCGAAACAAAAAAGCGCGAGGCACCGGGGTCGCCCTGACGGCCCGAGCGGCCCCGAAGCTGGCGGTCGATCCGGCGCGCCTCGTGGCGTTCGGAGCCGACAATCTGCAATCCGCAAGGTGGAAGCTCGGGGTCGATTTCGCCCCCGTCCGGCTTATACGGGCACGCCGAGCAATATTTCTCGCACTCGCCGTCCTTGCAGCGGATCACGCCCGGGCCCAGCTTGATGTCGGTGCCGCGCCCGGCCATGTTGGTGGCGATCGTGACCGCCCCCTTCTGGCCCGCGTCACGGATGATTTGCGCCTCGCGTTCATGGTGCCGGGCGTTGAGGACGCTGTGGGATATCTTGCCCCGCCGCAACATCACCGACAGCTTCTCGCTGACCTCGACCGTCGTCGTCCCCACCAGGATCGGCAACCCAAATTCGTGAAGCGCGCGCACCTCCTCGATCAGCGCGGCGAATTTCTCGCGCTGGGTCTTGAAGATCAGATCGTTGTCATCGACGCGCCGGATCGGGCGGTTGGTCGGCATGACGGCCACGTTCATGTTGTAAGTATGGGCGAATTCGGCCGCCTCGGTCTCGGCCGTGCCGGTCATGCCCGCCAGTTTCCGGTACATCCTGAAGTAGTTCTGTAGGGTGATCGTCGCCAGCGTCTGGGTTTCCTTCTCGATGGTCACCCCTTCCTTGGCCTCGACAGCCTGGTGCAACCCATCGCTCCAGCGCCGGCCCGACATCATGCGTCCTGTGTACTCATCGACAATGATCACCTTGTTGTCCTGGATGACGTATTCGACGTCCTTCTCGTACAAGATGTAGGCCCGCAACAGTTGCGAGATGTTGTGCAACTCCTCGCTGCGGACCTCGTGCAGGTTCATGACCTCTTCTTTTTCCTTCTCCAGCTCCTCGGGGGACAAGTCTTCCTGGCCCTCGATGGCGGCGAATTCCTCGACCAGATCGGGAATCAGGAAGAGGTCGGGGTTTTCGGGAGAGATCGTCGCGCGGCCCTTATCGGTCAGGTCGATCGAATGACCGCGCTCGTCGACGACGAACAGCAGGTTCTCCTCGAGCTCCGGCATCCTCTTGTCGCGCATGTAGTCGTTCTCGACGCGTTCGATGAGCCGTTGGATCGGCGCCTCGCCGGCGACCTTCTTGAACCGCTTGTGCTTGGGCGACCCCATACGGGCTTGGAGCAGTTTCTCGCCCGCCTCGTAGCGGCGGTCATCGAGCTTTTGCGGGTCGGTCCCATCGAGAAGCTCCTCGGCCTCGGACACCAGGCCGTTGACGGTCTGGTTCTGGCGCTGAACGAGTGTGTAGACGAGCGGCTTGAGCTTGTCGAAGCGGTGGGTGGAGCGGTCGACCTGGCCCGAAATGATCAGCGGCGTGCGCGCCTCATCGATCAGCACGCTGTCGACCTCGTCGACGATGCCGTAGTTGTGTTCGCGCTGAACGAGGTGGTCGGGCGTCCAGGCCATGTTATCGCGCAGGTAGTCGAATCCGAACTCGTTGTTGGTGCCGTAGGTGATGTCGGCCCCATAGGCCGCGCGGCGTTCTTCGGGGGGCATGTCGGTCAGGATGCAGCCGACCGTCATCCCCAGCATCTCGTAGATCTTCCCCATCCACTCGGCGTCGCGGCGGGCGAGGTAGTCGTTGACGGTGATCAGGTGGGCCCCCTTGCCCCCGAGGGCGTTCAGATAGAGGGGCATCGACGCCACCAGCGTCTTGCCCTCCCCGGTGGCCATCTCGCCCACGTGGCCGCGGTGCAGGTAGATGGCCCCGCAGAGCTGGACGTCGTAGGGGACCATCTCCCAGGTGATGCTGCCGCCCCCGGCCTCCCAGGACTGGCCGCACAGCCGGCGGCAGGCCTGTTTGACCGCCGCGAAGACCTCGGGCAGCAGGTCCTCGAGCGCCTCGCCCTCAGTCACACGCTTGCGGAACTCCTCGGTCTTGGCGCGCAGCTGCTCGTCGCTCAGCGCGTTGAACTCCTCGTCCCAGACGTTGATCTGGTCGACCAGGGGCTTGACACGCTTGAAGTTACGCTTCCTAATGTCACCGAAGAGGAATTTGGTAATTTTTGAGATCATCGAAGGAGGGTCGTCGGTCTATGACAAACAAAACTGATGGGCCACGCGCAATCCGCCCGGGAGAATAGGATTATGCCCGGCGAGTTGAATGAGCGTCAACGAATATCCCGAGGGGGCAGATGTTTGGGTGTGATTCAGATTTGGGAGTCAGCGCCGTTTCTCAACTCTCGTGTTCGTGCTTGTGCTCGTAATCGGTCTTTTTCTTGTGCCGCAATCGAAATGGGACGTAGTAATGAGCCCGATTACGAGCACGAGCACGAATGGACACTTCCATCGAAGTGGCGTTTACTCCCGAACTTGAATCACACCCGGCTGTTTAGGGTGTATCTCACGGGTCCGCGAGATGCACCCACGGGGGCCAAAGCCTCGGAATAGGGCTTGCCATCACCCTCTCGACCCCGAACAATGCGGCCAGGGCTCTACCAATGAGTTGTTCGACCGATGTTTTGCGCCGCTGAAAGGCCAATTTCGGTCGGTGGGACCCGTCGTTCAGTACTTGTGGATAGGACTCGCGGATGGCTTTTTCGCCGATTCAATTCTTTCGTAGGCATGTGTTGGGGAATTTGCCCGGCGAGTTGACGTCGAATCAGCTCAAGTGGGGGGCCATCCTGTGGGGGGACGCGCTGATTCTGTTCGGGGCACTGGTAGCGTGGGAGCGGCTGAAAGAAGCCGCCCCGCTGGGGAACCTGCCCTACGTGCTGGCCGTCGCGGGCTTCCTCTTGCGCTGGCTGATGCTCATTCCCCGCTTCTCGAAACCCATTTATCTTACCGTTCTGACCGTGTTCATGACCTTCGGTATACTTTTGGCCATGGTTTTTCTGCCGCTCTTCTTCTACCTCATCGTCACGCCGATGGGGCTGCTCTTGCGGCTTTCCGGTAAGGACTTCCTGCGAACGCGCCAGACCGGTCCGCCCACCTGGGTCCCCCACGCCGGCAAGCGCGAGCGGCGTCGCTATTTTCGGCTCTTCTGACCCTTTGTTCCGGCACGACGACGCCGGTAACGACCCGGACAATCCCCTTGCCACCCCGCGCGGCGGACCAGTAATATCAGGCCGGATGGGGATGTCGTGTGGGCTGTGCGAGAGCTTTCTCTTTTTCCAATTCTTAAGGTCTGAGTGGCATGAAGAAAGTCAAAGCGCTGCTGGAAGAGGGCCAGGGGTTGAAGGCGCGCGAGCGATTCGACGCGTTGCTCAAACAACACCCCGCCAAGCTTGCCGACGCAACCAAGGCCCTGGTCAAGGTCCTCGATGAGGCGTATTTGGATTGCTATATGCAAGGGGTCGAGGACTTCTGCCGCGACCTGGAGATGACACTCCCCTCGCCGGTTGCCGAGGCGGTTCAGAAGCAGGTTGTCCCGCGGATCGAGAACACCCACCACTGGGAGCGGCGGTTGTGGCCGGTCACCAAGGAACGTCTGGGGCGCGAGTGCCGCGAGAAAATCATCGCCCAGGACATCAACACGGCGGCCGCCCTCGCCGTCGCCTTGCTCAGGCGCGCGCGTGGCGAGGAGGAGCTGCGGGAATATGCCCGGTTTCTGGGACGGGCGATGGGCGACCTGTTTCGCGACGTGGAGCGGTCGCAAAAGGTGATCGCCGTGATCGCCAAGACCGACGCCCGGCTGAGTAAGGCGGTCGCCATCCTCTCGCGCCAGTTTGAATTGGCCGACGACGAGCGCCCAACCGCCTCGGGCGGCGGGGCCCATGAGTGGATTCACGAGCTGACCGACGTGGTCACCGGCCTGCAAACCGAGCTGCCGGGCAAGCTCGAGGCCGGCGGACCGACCCCCGAGCAGCTCGAGCGGGGCATCGAGGCGTTTCACGCGATCCTGCGGGCCGGAATGTGCCGGGGGGACTACCACGATTTTATCGACGCACTAATGATCATCATGGAGTACTGCCCCAAGGATGCGCTGGATATCGAGCACGTGGCCGGCGTCGAGGACCGGCAGTTCCTGGAATTGGGACCCCGCGCCCGGCTGACGGCGGTGCGCGCGCTGGGCCGGATCGGTGAGTGCGAAACCATCCGGCTGTGGGTCGGCAAGCTCACCGAGTCGGCCGAGGGCCGGGAGAGAATCAAGCTGCTCGCCGGGGTGATGGGCGGGTTGCGCCATTCCGATTTCTTCCCGTTGCTCAATAAGGCGCTGGGGCGGGCGAAGACCGAGTTGGAGGAGAGCTGGATCATCGACGCGCTGGGCCGGGTGGCCGACGCCGGCGCGGCCAACGCGCTGATCGACCGTTTCGCCAAGACGGTCAAGAAAATGGGGCAAAAGGGGAACGCGGAACGGGCCAGACTGTTGCTGACCGCCCTGGGTCGGGTGGGCCGGGCCAAGGGGCTTGATCTCGAACGGCGCAACAAAATCATCCGCAAAGTCATCGGGATTGCCGACCGCTGCGACCGTCGCCTTGGTTTCAAGGCCGCCCACGCAATGTTCAGCCTGAGAATGGGGGATATCAAACCGGATCTTAAACGCTGGGCGGTGACGCGCTCGATTGAGGCGATGTGGGGTCAGCCGCTGGAGACCCGGCCCGCGCGGGTGACGCCCAACGGCTGGCGCGAGGACATGGTCGAAACGCTGCGCCGCTTGGGCAGAAACTCGCTCGACGACGTGATCGAGACCGCCTCGAAGTGTGTGATGCGTTATTGCGGCGCGCTGGGGGCATTGTCCAACGTGCTCGAGGAGATCGGCGACGAGCGCGCGGCGCCCCTGCTCGAATCGATGGCCCTGTGCGTCCTGCGCCACGAAAAGGAGGAGAAGAAGTCCAAGCTGCTCGAGGAAAAGGTGCTGGACGCGGCCACCGGCGAGATGGTCGACGTGGACCAGGACGAACTGGCCCATTCGATCCTCGATACCCTGCTCAAGGTGGGGGACAAGCCGGGGTTGGACATCGTGCTGGACCTGGCCGACAAGATGCAGTCCGGTCAAATCCCAATTCCGGGGGAGCGGACCGCCTCGCTGTTGGTCGACACCAAACTTAAGCATGGCGGCCTGGGGGCGGTCGTGCGCCGAGCCGAGCCCGCCCAGACCGACGACAAGGAATTCCGCCGGGCACTGTCCACCGCCAAGGGGGGCATGATGACCCGCAAGGCCCCGCGGGTGCAGGCCCTCGCCACGTTGGGTCGCTCGCGCCAGGTCGAGGCGGTGCCCGTGCTGCTTGACCTGCTGGCCGCGAGGGATCGCACGCTGAGTGGCGCGGCCCACACCGCGCTGGCCCAATTCATGAACCCTCTGCCCGGCGAGGAGGCGTTTACTCGTTTCGTGAGGGCCCTGCTGGAAAAACCCAACCAGCTTCAGGGGCTAAGGCTCGAAAAACTGCTTGATTTCATACGCCGCGAGATGCCCAAACGGCCGCCCTTCGACCGCCTGTTCAAGCGGGTGGTGGAAAAGGCCATCGAGGACGCGGAGCTGGCGCACCGTCTCCAGGGGGCGGCCCGGGCGACCGACTTGCCCGCCGGCGGGCCGGCCGAGGAGATCGATGATGAGGATGGAGAAGGCCCGGGGGAGAAGAAGGAGGATTTGAAGGCCGTCTCCCCCGTCTCGGAACTGGACAAGAAGAGGGCATACTTACAGGCGCGACGGGCCTGGGTCGCCGGCGGCAAGAAGGGCGAGCCACCGCAGCCCCCCTGACAAGAGGGACTTGCGGGAGTCAGGGGAGACGGTCGTCGTTGAGTCGAAGCGCGGGAAACCGCGTCGAAATCCATGAGGCACCATAATCATATATTAGGACATGAATACCCTATAAACGAACACGTTTTTTACAGGGGCGGCGCATTTTCTGTGAAAATTCCCAATGCATCTGTCGATAATCTTTGGTGATGGGGCCATTACGGGCAGATGGCGCCATCGTGGTCTCCAGGGGGAAAGCGTTTATGAGACTTAAGACCATTCGGTCTTGCGCATCGCGGCTTCACGGTCTCACCTATGGCGAGATGATGATCGTGTTGGTCGTTTTCTCCATCCTCGCTATTATGTTTGTCATCTCTTCCAAGTTTGCGGTGGTGAAGGCGCGCCATTCGGCGGCGCTCCAAATGCTGAAAACGATTCGCTGCTGACGCATCAGTTGACCGCGGGGAGTTTGCTGACCGAAGAAGAGGGGCTCGAAAAACTGGTCACGAGCAAGTTGCTCAACACCACGATGCCGATCGACCCCTTCAACCATGCCGACGGCGTCCCCAGACAGTACCAGTACTACAAGGCCGACGTGGGTGAAAGCCGTTGGCTTATCGCGAGTGTCGGACCTGATGGTGATTTCGATGTGCTGGACGCCCTCCTTGAATTGCGGACCGCGGAGAAAGAAGGGGGGCCGAGCTTGACGGATTTCGATACGGACCGAACGGCCAAGAAGCCCGTCACAATGACGCGCGAGCAATCCATGAAGTTCCGTCATACGTATAGTTATGACCCCACCAATGGATCGACGAGCGGGGGCGACATTTTCCGGTTCGGCCGCTATTAGGCTCGACAAAGGCCGTCTCACCCGTCGCATCCTTTCTCCGTTCCGCTTCTTCATCGCTCAAATCGCTTCTTCTTGTAATTGGTCATGGGTTACACGATAGTGGCCGGTCGCTTCCCGCGCCGGGCCGGCACGGCATTGCGCGGGTCCTCGCGGCGGCTGCTCAATACGATGAATTGCCCCGGAGGCTGGTGCTCTTAGATGGAACCCGTGATTTCTCCGTTCGCCGCCCTGATCCTTGGCGCGGTCGAAGGGTTAAGCGAGTTTCTCCCGATCTCCTCGACGGGGCATCTGATTCTGACTTCCGATTTGATGGAGTTGCCGCAAAACGACGACGGTTTGAAAGCCTTCGAGGTGGTGATTCAGGCCGGGGCGCTGTTGGCCGTGGTCGGGCTTTACTTCACGAGGGTGCGGTCGATGTTTCTGGGGCTGATCGGCCGGGACGCGGCCGGGCGCGCGTTACTTATTCAATTAAGCGCCGCTTTCCTGCCAGCGGCGATCGTGGGTCTGCTCATCGGGGATTGGATCAAGGCGCATCTGTTCAGCACTGGGCCGGTGATTGCGGCCCTGGCCGTCGGGGGCGTCTTGATGATCGTGGTCGAACGCCTGCGGGTGCGACGCGCGGGTGGCGGCCCGCTGGAATTGACCGCCGGGCGCGAGTTGGGCTCGATGACGTGGAAACTCGCGTTGGTGATCGGCTGCGCGCAATGTCTGGCCATGTGGCCCGGCACCAGCCGCTCGATGGTGACGATCGTCGCGGCCTTGCTGCTGGGGTTCAATCCGCGCGCGGCGGCCGAGTTCAGCTTCCTGCTGGCGTTGCCCACCCTCGGTGCCGCCACCGCCTACGACGCCCTCCGCGAAGGCGGAGCGATCCTCGAGGCAAGCGGCTGGTTGGGCTTGGCCGTGGGGTTCGCGGCGTCGATGATCGTGGCCTGGCTGGCCGTCAAGAGTTTTCTGGCGTATCTGACCCGCCACGGGCTGAGCATCTTCGGATGGTATCGGATCGTGCTGGCCGCCGTGATGCTGGTCTTCTGGGTATAGCGAGGCTCGGATTTCCAAGAACAGGGAGATGAATCGCAAATGACCGTCGATTCAAGCAGGGCGAAACCGGTCGCCAAAATCGATGCTCCGGCGCGGCGGATGGAACGACTGGCCGCCGAGTTCGAGGACGAGCTGCGGTGCTTCATCGAAGTCAAAAGTCGCGGCGGGACGGAAAACCTCCACGACGCGATGGCCTTCGCCTTGGGCGCCGATATCGACGACCCCGCGCAGCGCGGCAAACGCTTGCGGCCGGTCTTGTGCCTGTTGACCGCCGACTCGCTGGGGGCCGACCGCGACCTGGCCATGCCGTTCGCTATGGCGATCGAGCTGATGCACAATTTCGCGCTCGTCCACGATGACATCGAAGACGGCGACGTGATGCGACGGGGACGGGACGCGGTGTGGGTCCGTTACGGGCAGCCGCACGCGATTAACATTGGGGATTACCTGTTGGTCAACACCGTCGAGGTCCTGACCAATTGGGGCCCGCCGACGCTGTCCCCCGCCACGCGCCTAGAACTGCTGCGACTGATCACCTCGGCCCTGGACCACACGCACGTGGGGCAGGCGTTGGACATGAATTACCGGGGGCGGCGCGGTCTGACGGTTGAGGAGTACTTGCGCATCGTCCGGGAGAAGACCGGCTATTATCTGGCCGCTCCCATCCAGGGGGGGGCCATCGTGGCGGGGGCGGCGCGCGAGACGCTCGAGACGATCGCGCAAATGGCGCAGTTCCTAGGGCCGATGTTTCAGATCATCGACGACATCATCGACCTGACCGACGGGAAGGGCCGCGAGGCCATCGGCTCGGATATCCGCGAGGGCAAACGCTCCTACCTGGTTGCGCACGTTTCGGAGCGGGGTTCGCCCGCCGAGCGCGATCGGCTCTTCGACATCCTCGACCGCCCGCGATCGGAGACGTCGCCCGAGGAGGTGGAGGAAGCGCGCGCCATATTTGATCGGACGGGGGCCATCGAAGCGGGGCGGGGCTTTTGCCGGGACTTGCACGATCAATCGAGGCAACTGCTGGCTCGACTGCCGGAATCACTGGGTCGGCCGCTTGGCGAGGTTTTCGAGCGGCTCGTGGAACGTAACCACTGAGCGTCGTACCTTAAAGCTCCCCGCGCGCTTATTCACCAAACTTTCGGTTGCCCGCACCAAGTCTACAGTTGACAGGGGAACGGCCCCGAGTCAGGTTACATCGATAGGGGAGATCAGGTCGCGGTGACTCTTCCTGAGCTGGGTTCCTCTTGTCCTGAATGCCGGGCCGCAAAAGGTCTGGGTTGGTCAAATGTTTCCTCACCAGGCGATTACGTTAAAGGTGCTTATCTAGTCATGCCCTTCAACAAGATGTTCTCCATTGATATCGGGATCGACCTGGGCACGGCGTCTACGCTCGTCTACGTTCGGGGCCAGGGGATCGTGATCGCCGAGCCGTCGGTCGTGGCGATCCTGACGGGCACGCGCAAGACGCTGGCGGTGGGCGCCGACGCCAAGCGCATGTTGGGCCGCACGCCCGGCGATATCGTGGCCATCCGGCCGATGAAGGACGGCGTGATCGCCGACTTCGCCGTCACCCAGAGCATGCTCTCGCACTTCATCCGCCGGGCGCGTACATTTTGCCGTTCCTTCCCGGGCGCCAAGATCCGGGTGGTGATCTCGGTCCCCTCGGGCATCACCGAAGTTGAGCGGCGGGCGGTCATCGAATCGGCCCAGCAGGCCGGGGCGGCCAAGACGTTCCTCATCGACGAGCCGATGGCCGCCGCGATCGGCTCGGGCCTGCCGGTGACCGAGCCCGGCGGATCGATGATCATCGACATCGGCGGCGGCACCACGGAGGTGGCCGTTATCTCGCTGGGTGGGATCGTGGTGTGCATAAGCGAGCGGACCGCCGGAGACAAGATGGACGAGGCGATCGTCCAGCATATCAAGCGCAAGTACAACCTGCTCATCGGCGAGCGCACGGCCGAAGACATCAAGATCAAGATCGGCTCGGCCAATGAGCTGCCCGAAGAGAACACGATGGAAATCAAGGGTCGCGACCTGGTCGCGGGCCTGCCGCGGACGATCAAGGTAACCAGCGAGGAGATTCGCGAGGCCCTGGCCGAGCCGGTCGCGGCGATCCTCAATGCGGTCAAGTCGGCCCTGGAGAAGACCCCGCCCGAACTGGCCGCCGATCTGGTCGATTCGGGTTTGGTGATGGCCGGGGGCGGCTCGCAACTGAAGGGGCTCGATACGCTCTTGCGTCAGGAGACGGGGCTTAATGTCCGCCTGGCCGACAACCCGGAGACCGCCATCGTGCTGGGGACGGGCAAGACCCTGGACTCGATCAAGATCCTGCAAAGCCTCAATGGTTTTCAGGCCCGCCACTGATCATGACCCGGCCGCCGGAGGGCCCCACCCTAGCAATCTCCCCGGAGATCTCCGATAACCCGGGCAACTTGCGAGAGGTGGCCGATCATGATTCACCTGAAAGTTCAAACGCGGCAATTTCAAGAGCGGCCACTGGAGTTCGAATTCGAAGTCGCTCCCGAGCAACTGGGCCTCGAGGACGAGTATTACCGTTTCATCAACCACGTCACGGGCCGGATCGAGTTCCAGTTCGTCGAACGCGACGTCGAAGCCAAGGGCATAATTTTCGCTCGCATCGAGGGGCCGTGCGTGAGGTGCCTGGCACCCGCCAAGCTTGGGCTGGAGGTGCCCGTTCGCGAATTCTGGCTCCACCAGGAGCGAGAGGAGCAAATCGAGGACCCCGATGAATTTGAAGACCTGACGCTGTCCCACCGCCTGACAGGGGAGGAGATCGAGCTCGATGAGATCGTCCGTGAGCTGATCATGGCCGACCTCCCGGAGCGGCCGTTATGCTCTCCCGACTGCAAGGGGCTTTGCCCCGACTGCGGGGTCAATGTCAACCGGGAGCCTTGCCGCTGCGGCCCGGCGACGGTCAAGCGGCGCGAGGAAAAGCGGCTCCCGGAGTGGAAACGGGCGATTAAGCAGATCAAGTTGGGTGGATAACCCCCCCAGCACCGCGCAATGGGCCTGAATACCCTGCCGTCCCGGCTTCTCACCAGCTTAATTCAATTCCCCATTTCTGCCGATAGGGTACTCCGGGAGAACTACACCTTCCTCTGGGTCGCAGATTCGGTCCCCGGGCCCGTGGCGAGGCGAACGCCGGGACCGCGCGTCCGACGCGCCCAAAACAACACGCCGCGGATTTCAAGGCAGTTTCGATGAACAACGAGCTCTCTCAGTCCGGCGATCCGTTGAAGTCCGTTACATGGCGGGGATGGGTGGCCGTGGGGTTGATCGCGGGGCTGTTGGGCGTGGCTTTCCGTGTGCCGCTTGGCTGGATGGTCGATCGCTGGACCGCGCCGGAATCCTATTATTCGCACGGCTTCCTTGTGCCGCTGGTGGCCCTGTTTCTGGTTTACCGCGATCGGTTTCGATTAGCGGACGGGGCGGCGGGGCGCTCGTGGGTCGGTTTGAGCGTGATGCTGGCGGGTGTTTCCCTGCTGCTGTTGAGCGGACGGCTGAACGTCTTCTTCACGGGCGCGTTCGCGATGGTCCCGGTGGTTTGGGGGCTATGCGGGTTTCTGATGGGCGTCCAGGTCATGAAGCGACTGTGGTTTCCGGTGTTTTTGCTGCTCTTCATGGTCCCGCTGCCGCTGCAAGTCATCGACGACATCAGCCTGGAGATGAAACTGCTGGTCGGCAAGATCACGCTGCTCCTGATCGAAGGGGTGGGGATCACGGCGATCAACGACGGCGCGTCGATCTACCTGGGCGACGCCGCCGTGGTGATCGGCAACGCCTGTTCGGGGCTGCGCTCGCTCATTTCGCTGATCTTTCTCGGGGTTCTCTTCGCTTATTACGGCGGCCTGACGCCTTGGCGACGCGGCGTCCTGTTTCTCTCCTCGATTCCGATCGCGATCCTGGCCAACGTGACGCGGGTCTTTCTGCTCTGCATGCTGGCCTACGCTTTCGGCAACAACTCGATCAAGGGCGTCGTCCACGATGCATCCGGCTACATGATTTTCGTGGTGGCGTTTGGGTTGCTCTTCGGGGTTTCGAAGGCGCTCGGTCGGAGGCGCCACGGCGGGGATGGGGACTCGAATTCAACGGCCGTCCAACAGGCGCCGGCACAAACTTGAGGTCGCGGGGACGCTTTCATAAAGGGTTTCAGGACACGATTTGCATTCGCCGTGGCATTGCTGGCGCTGACGGCCGTCGTCTCGGTGCTGACGCTCTATCCGACCCAGCATGAGTCCGGCGTAAACAGGACCTCGCGCGTGCCACTGGTCGTTGGCGATTGGTTTGGCCGCGACCTGGCGGTGGGCGAGGACGTCAAACGCATCCTGGAGACCGATGACGTCATCCAGCGCAACTACGTCAATCCCGTCCTGAGCCCGGTCCCGGTCCAGCTCGCCGTGGTTTTCTCGGCCGATAACCGCCGCGTCGCCCATCCGCCCGAGGTGTGCTACAAGGCGGCCGGCTGGGAGGTCAACCACAAGTCGACGATCGAGCCGCAGGGCCTCAGCCCGATGATCCGCCTCATCCTCGCCGACGGCGGTGAGCGTGAGCTGGTGCTGTATTGCTACAAGGCCGGCCCGGAACTGACCGCCAATTACCTGCGCCAACAGTTCAACCTGATGACCAATCAACTCTTCACGGGCGCCACCTCATCGGTGCTCATCCGCCTGTCCACCATGATCCACAAGAGCGAGCAGACGGCGACGGACCGAGTGCTGGCGTTCGCGCGGCGGATGATGCCGGAGCTTGCGGCGGAGTTGGATTGATTACGAGAGGCTCCACCGGGCGCCGTTGCCCGCGCATGGCGCAAGGGTTGTCCGACGGACATTTATGGCGCGTGTTTGGGGTCGCGGAACGCCTCTCCTGATCTAGAACCCCTGGAAGCCCTTGGGCGGCGTCGAGGTCTCCGCAGCGAAGTTCGAACCACATCTCGGCCTGGCTGAGGTGTTCAACCCAGTCAATCCAAAGCCGCTTATCGCCGAACTCAAGCATAATGCTTTCCCCCTGGTCCTCTATCAAAGACAGACCGATCACGTCCCGACAGAACGGTACCAAATCCGCGCATTCCGATGAACTGGCTTGTTAGATAGGAATTTTAACCAATCTTCCTTTCGTGTTTTTCAAAGTCTTCCGGTCCATCCAGCGCAGAACGAAATCTCCCTTCTCGTCCAATTGAAGGGAAACCGGTCCCAGTAGCGTTAAGTCTTCTTTGACGATCTCCTCAAGAGTCTCATGAATTCGATCACATTTTGATACGAACTGCGCGACTATCAGCGCAATTTATTCCTCTGTTTCTGGCTCAACGGCGATGCCCGTGCCGAAATCCTCATCAGGAAATGGAAATCCGATTATGACAGAAGTCTTCCGCGGACTCGCGCGACAATATTTGAAAAGTGCACGACTAAGCTTGAGAAGAGGCTCAACGCCTTGTTGCTTAAGTGCTTTTGCGATCCGTTCTTTATTTTTCCATGTGTCCTTTGCGGCTTCCTTGGCAAGTTCGGCTAAAAAGACAGTGGCTGGTACCTTTATGACCGTACTCCAGGAAAGCAGATCAGCAAGGAACTGAATCCAGGAAGGCGGTTCCGCCGACCTTAGTGATTTTGTCGACGAATCCGCAACCGGGATCACATTTCCAATTGATCGGATACAGTCCTCCCTTACACTAGCCGGAATATCTTCAGTCATTTGGATCGTCGATGTCATTCGTTCTGTTCGATCCCAACGTTTGGAACTCAATCGGTATACTAATCCTCAATCCGCCGCTCCGCCACCTCCGCCTTAATTCCCTCAACCGCCTGCTCCAACCCCACGCTCCCCATATCCCCCTTCCCATGCCGCCGCAGGGCAACGGTTCCCGCCTCGGCCTCTTTCCCGCCGAGGACGAACATGACCGGGATTTTTGAGACTTCGGCGTTGCGGATTTTTTTGCCGATTTTTTCGCTGGTGTCGTCGAGTTGGGCGCGTAGGCCCGCTTGGCGCAGGCGAGTCATGACGTCGGCGGCGTATTCGTTTTGGCGGTCGGTGATCGGGAGGACGGCGACCTGGACGGGGGCGAGCCACAGCGGGAAGTTGCCGGCGAAGTGTTCGATCAGGATGCCGATGAAGCGCTCGAGCGAGCCGAACGGGGCACGGTGGATCATGACGGGGCGGTGGGGGTGGTTGTCGGTGCCGATGTATTCGAGCTCGAACCGTTCGGGCAGGACGTAATCGAGCTGCACGGTCCCCAGTTGCCACTCGCGGCCCAAGACGTCCTTGACCATGAAGTCGACCTTCGGGCCGTAAAAGGCGGCCTCGCCCAGCTCGGCGGTGAAGTCCATGTCCATCGATTCGAGGACTTCGCGAAGCTGGACCTCGGCCAGGTCCCACTTGGCGGGGTCGCCAGCGTATTTCTCGACGTCCGCGTCGCGCAGGCTCAGGATCACGCGCACGTTCTGGAAATCGAACGTTTTGAAGACGAACAGGACCAGCTCGATCGTCGAGCGGAACTCCTCGCGCACCTGGTCCTCGGTGCAGAAAATGTGGGCGTCATCCTGGGTCAGGCCGCGCACGCGGGTCAGGCCGTTGAGCTCGCCGGACTGTTCGTAACGATAAACCGTCCCGAACTCGGCGAACCGCACCGGCAGCTCGCGATAGCTGCGCGGCTCGCAGGCGTAGATCTGGATGTGGTGCGGGCAGTTCATCGGCTTGAGCAGGTATTGCTCGTGCTCGTCGTCGCGCATCTGGATCGGGGCGAACTGCGAGTCGGCGTAGTAGGGGTAATGGCCGCTCGTCTTGTAGAGTTCGATGTGGCCGATGTGGGGGGTGACGACCGGCTGATAGCCGCGCCGGGTCAGTTCCTCCTCGAGGAAGCGCATCAGCTCGCCGCGCAGGATCGCCCCGTTGGGCAACCACAGCGGCAACCCGCCGCCCACCTTCGGCGAGAGCAGGAACAGGCCCATTTGCTTGCCGATGACGCGGTGGTCGCGCTTCTTGGCCTCCTCGAGGGCCATGAGGTGGGCCTTGAGCTGTTTCTTGTCGGGGAAGGCGGTGCCGTAGACGCGCTGGAGCTGCTGCTTGCTGGCGTCGCCGCGCCAGTAGGCCCCCGCCACCGACATCAGCTTGAACGCGCCGATACGGCCGGTCGAGGGGACGTGCGGGCCGCGGCAGAGGTCTTCCCAATCCTTGCCCGGCTCGCCGCTGGCGTAGAAGCTGATCACGTCGCCGTCGGCGCGCTCGACGTTGTCGGTCTTGTATTCGTCGTCGCGCAGCTTGGCGAAGGCCTCGTCGCGGGTCATTTCATAGCGCGTAAAGGGCCGGTCCTCGCGGACGATGCGGTCCATCTCGGCCTCGATCGCCCCGAAATCCTCCTCGCTGATCGCGTGCGGACAGTGGATGTCGTAGAAGTAGCCGTTCTCGACCGGCGGCCCGTAGGCGAGTTTGGTTTCGGGCCACAGTTTATGGATCGCCTCGGCCATGACGTGGGCCGTCGAGTGGCGCGACAGGTAGAGGGCCGATTCCTCGTCGCCGCGCGCCGTGACCAGTTCCAACGCGGCATCGCGGTCGATGGGCCGATCCAGATCGGTCAGATCCCCATCGACCTTGGCGCCCAGCGCGGCCTTGGCCAGGCCGGGGCCGATCTCCTCGGCGACCCGGCGGGGGGTGATCGGCCCGTCGTAGCGCTTCAGTGAACCGTCCGGTAGTGTGATCGTGATGCTGCTCAAAAGAGTTGCCGCCTTCCGTTGTCAGACTTGCCCACGCGCCTTCTTCACGTTGGAACGAAGGACGAGGCATTCTGTTGCATCTTGAACGATCGGGGAAAAGCGGGTCAAGGCGGAAACCGGGCGTGGCGCAGTCTGTGTCATTCGCAGCCGGCGCAATTCCAATCGGCTGGTACGGGAACTCAACCGACAATGGCCTCAAGGGTCAGCGGCGAGAGGAAATCTCGAGGCCTGGTTCAGATATGGGTGTGGGACCGCGCGGCGTGGGACAACGATACAGCCCAATGCCTCTTGTTTCCTCTCACCGCTCCGCGCGCCGGCTTGGGGATCGTGGAGGCGCGGAAAGCGGCCTTCGGCGTCGACCTCCACACCGAACGGGCGCGACCAGGGGTCGAGCGCGGCCTGACGCCATGGCTCGGCGCGCAGCAGCGTCTCGGGCAGGAGTGGGTCGGACCAGACCGGTGAGATGGCTCCGTCAGGCTCGATCAGCAACGGCTCGGCGGCCGCGGCCCGGTCGGCGGGGTTTTGGGCCGGAACCAGCCGGACGCGCTCCTCCCCTTCCGCGTGCTCGATTTTGGCCCAGTGTCGGCCTTGTGAGATTTCGAACTCATTGCCGGCCGGGCCCGCCCAGTATCGGTGTCCGGCATCGAGAATCAGTTCGGCGGAGAGGCGCGGGTCGTCACAGCCGATCACGAAGCCCGCGCGGTCGGCGGGCCAGTGGCCGATGAAAGCGTCGAGCATCACCTGGCCGCTCCGCCGCAGGAGCGGCTGCGGCCAAACCAGCAGGGTGTAGGCGATTCCCCCGTCTTGCGGATCCGCCGACGATTGATCCTGGGCGGTCCACAGCATCCGTCGCAGGCCGGCGGCCAGATGGGCCTGGGGCTGAGGCCAGACCACCTGGACCGCCATCGGCCTCGCCGAGGCGCCGGCCGCCCATCCGCGAACGATCACGAAGGATTCGGCCCCGATACGGTTCAGCAGGACGCGGAAGACCCCTATGGGGAGCTCGGGGCGGCGCGCGATCGCGCGGGGGGCTTGGCCGCCGCCGGGACGGGCGGGATCGAAGCCGGGGGACATCGGCCGTTCCACGCGATGCGCCGCCAAGCCTTCGATGTTCGGCGCCTCGCGCAGCTTGGACATTTCGCGCAGGTCATCCTCGCCCAGCCGGTCCAGAATCTGCCGGCCGGCCAGCAGTTCGCCGATCAGCCCCGGGAGCCTCGCGGGGTCGAAATCGAAACTGGCCGGCCGCGCCGGTTCGAAAGCCGTGTTTTCAGGTTTGCAGGTCGGGTCGGATTCTTTCATCATACCGCGCGTTGAGCGTCGTTGGCTCATTTCCTCATCGTATCAGAAGATTCCCGCAATACGGCGGGTGCGCCGAAAGCCCCCGAGGGCCTTGCGGTTCGGGCCAAACATCGCATGAATCCTTCGGCTGATCAATTGCATCCCTCAACGCCGCGGGCGATCCGGCGGGCGATCCTGCAATGGTACGACGACGAACATCGCTCCCTGCCGTGGCGAACCGAGCCCTCGGAATACGGCACGGTCGTTTCCGAAATCATGCTCCAACAGACCCAAGTGGCCACCGTCATCCCGTTTTACGAGCGGTTCATCGAACACTTCCCGTCGTTTAAGGCGCTGGCCGAGGCCTCGGAGCAGGACGTCCTGGCCGCCTGGTCGGGGCTGGGTTATTACCGCCGGGCGCGGATGCTGAAGCGGGCAGCCGAGGCACTGACGCGCCGCCACGGAGGGTGCTTGCCGCGTGACGAGAAGGCCCTGGCCGAGCTGCCCGGGTTTGGCCAGTACACGGTCGGCGCGGTCGGTTCGATCGCGCTGGGGATGCCGCTGCCGCTGGTCGATGGCAACGTGCGGCGGGTCATCGGCCGGGTACTGGCGATGGATCAGGACCTCAGCAAGGGGCCGGGCAAGAAGCGGCTGTGGGCGGCGTGCGCGGAGCTGGTCGATCCCGAGCGTCCCGGCGATTTCAACCAGGGCCTGATGGAACTGGGCGCGACGATCTGCCTCCCGCGCGAACCGCTGTGCCTCGTCTGTCCGCTCTTCAAACAGTGCAAGGCGCGAGCGTTCGGGAAACAGGAAGCCTACCCGCGGCCGATCAAGTACCCGGCCGTCAAGCAGGTGCGCGAGGTGGCCGTGGCGTTGATGCGGCGCGGACGGGTGCTGGTGTTGCAGAGGGGCGAGGGGATATCGTTCGCCGGGATGTGGGAGTTGCCGCGACTCGATTCGCGCGAGGTGCTCGAGACCGACGAGCTAACCCCCGCGCATGTCCTCTTCGACCTGTTGCGCCTGCGCCGGAGTTGCCGCGGCGGGCCGATCGGCCGCGCCCGCTCGACGTTTACGCACCACGCCATCACCACCGAACTCTACCGGGTCGAGCAAGCCGCCAACGCCCCGCCCATCCGCCGCCAACGCCACATCGCCCACAAATGGATCAGCCCGCGCTCGCTGGCGTCACTTCCCGCCAGTCGGGCGCAACGGAGGCTGTTCGAGCTGTTAGTCGCTGAATGACCCGTGGTGGTGGTGTGTGAGGGGTCAAGCGCAACCGATCCCCCACCTGATCAACCTATCTCAAAACATGAGTCGGCCGGAATATTCGGTAGTGTCTCCGTTTCGATTTTTCGATTTCCAAGTCCTAGAAAAAGCTTGACTTTTACCGCCTTCGCTCCTATCATGTATCCGTTCGTCGCCTTCTATTACTTGACCCTTTATATCTGCTCTCTACTCGTAGGGGCAACGAGGCTGATTAACTGCTGGACCACGTATATCATTACGGAAGGTCAATGGTCGGCAGTGATCTACAACCTCGTGTCAGCGGTCATGGTTTTTGGGATTGCAACTTTCTTCAGGTTTCTCGCTGGGAGAAGCTTCGCTCCGCCAACCCATTTTCCGCAGTAATTGCTTCAGTCGGGTGATTTTTCGGGTGATCGCACGATACGGAGGATTGATTTTGTTCAAATCCGTCTCTGACATGCCCATGTAGTGCAGACCACCCCCTTGCCACGGGCCTTTCGCGTTGTCAAAA
>CAUZJO010000062.1:0-26969 GCA_963580245.1 Candidatus Sumerlaeia bacterium
CGCAAGCGTTGGATTTGCTCGAAAACACGAGCCAAAACGCCGCGCTTGGCCCAACGATTCATGCGAGTGTAAATCGTGTGCCAGTTGCCGTAATGGCTCGGCAGGCCGCGCCATTTGCAGCCGTGTTTCGCCACGTAGAGGATCGCGTTAAGCACTTGGAGGTTGGACAGGCTGACATTTCCCCGCTGTTTCGGCAAACACGGGGCAATCTTTTCGTATTGTTCGGGAAGGTAAATGGTGGCGGTGAGGCATCAAAGTGCGCATATCAGTTAGGTAATGGCCATCGACCCCGAACGGGGCCCGATGTGATTCGCACGGAGCCATGAAACGGACTTGCACCGTATATCAGAGTGGAACCCGCCGGACCCTCATTGGTCATCATCGACGGGTTCCATGCCCACGGCGGCGCGCAGGCGCTGATACAAGGAAAACTGGAACTCCCAAACCGGCGCCTGCTCCCGCTCGATGAACTCCAAATCGGCCCGCGCGTTATCGATCTTGCCGGCCTCCGCGAGCATCCTGGCGCGCTCAAGGCGGTGACCGGCGTCGGTGGGGTAGCGCTCGATCGCCTCGCTCATGCGGACGATCGCCTCGGCTTGTCTCCCCCGCGACCATAACCACCGCGCCTGGGCCGCGCGAATCGACGCCGAGTAGGGGTTCAAGTTGCCCGCCTTGAGCAACATCGGCCACTCGTGCGACGGCTTGCCCGCCAGCGCCACCGCCCGCGCATGCGCCACCAGCAATCCCCCGTCATCGGGGAGCCAGCCGACGGCGCGTCCGTAAGCCGCCTCGGCATCCGTATACCGCCCCTCTTGCATCAAATCCGCGGCCCGATTCTTGTGATGAGCGGCCAAGTGATAACGAGGCATCATCGCCAGCGCCAGAACGAGCAATGAACCGGCCATCAGCGGCGCCATGCCCCTGATGAGAGGCCCCTTCCCCGTCCCGCCCGTGGTCGGCCGTTCGCTCGCCGGATAACCGACGGCAGCCCCGGCAACAAGACCCGTAAAAATCAGGAACACCGGCCACTGCAAAGTGAATTGCATCAGTCCGTTGAATCCGAGTACGACCACGCAAGCGAGGAGCCAATAGGCTTCGCTTGGACGTTCACTCCTCCTTTTCTCGCCAGTGCTTACCCTCCATCGCCAGACTTTCCAAAGCAACGCCAAGATCGCGCCCCAAAACAACAGACCCAACCCCAACCCGATCAGCCCCAACTCGCAAAGCGACTGAAAGAGCCACGAATGGGCGTGGATGCTCTCGCGCGCGATGGCCGGTTTGTGGGTCATGTAGAGCAGCGAGAATCCACCCGGACCGGCGCCGACGATGGGGTCCTCCGCCCAAATGTCCAGCGCGATCTTCCAATAGAAAAGGCGCTCGCGCACCGTGGAGAGATTCGTCAGGCGACCAATCCAGCTCTGAGCCGCCTCCCCTCCCTCGGCAGACGCTGATCTCGCGATCATCCAAAGGAGGCCGGCAAGGACAGTCATTGAGAAAAGCGTCAATGCCCTTGCCGCACCGGGTCGCGGGCCTCCGATCCATCGCCCCGCGGAGACGAGACCCAGCAAGCCCAAAGCCAGTGCCAACAGCAAAGTCAATACGCCGCCGGTACTTTGAGTCAGGTAGACGCCGACGACGGCCAACGCCAGACCCAGTGCGCCGACTCCGCGCCAGACCAGTTTTTCACCACGCTGAAGACACGCGACGGCGAAAACCGCCAACGCCGAAAGCTGGGCCGCGAACAGGTTCGGATCGCCCAGCCCTCCGCCCACACGCCCCTCGCCCAGGCGATGCAAGAGACTTTGAGTCATGAGGTCGGATGGGGGCATGCCCCCCAGTTCGGCCTCCATGAACGCCAGAGTGCGCGGAAAACTGATAAAGTACTGATGGAGGGCATCGAGCCCAAATACAATGGCCGCAAGCGCGAGCGTCCTGCGCAGGGCGACAAATATGGAGCCGTTCTTAACGAGCCGGGTCCGCTCATAAACGGCCAGCCCCACGCCCGTCCCCAGAGCCACACCCATCCAGCCAAGCCCCAGCACCGCCTCCCTGCCCGACGCCGACACGAGGATGAAGCTCCAGCGCGCGGCCGCCCACAACGCCAAGCCCAGCCCCGCAAGGATCGGCAAACGCCCCAGCGCATCCAGCCAAGCCCCACCCGCCCCGATCGCCCGGCACCCGACCGCCAACCCCACGCCTAAACAGGCCAGCATCCCGCACAAGGCCATGTTCTGGATCGGGTAGGCCGTCGTCGGATAGAAAAACAAGCCCGCCACCACGACTGCGGCAAGCACGCCCAGCAAGGTGGCTGAAGGAGCCTCGCCCCGCGGGAGCGTAAGCCTTGTATTTTCAGACGTTTTTGGCCTTGAACCTCGCAAGCTGTCCTCGGACCATGCCAAACTTCGGCGCACGACCATGAGTCCCCACCGTCGCCTCGCCATTGGACCCTCGACCCGCGCTGTTGTCCATCCCTTGCTAATATGAAATAATCAGAGCTGCATGAAGACCAGCGCAAAAACCGCCGTCGAGTCATCCCGCGCCCCCGCCTCGTTTTCCGGGCGTCGGGAGACGAGCGTCCGGCGAATCGTACGTAGCCCCGGCCTCGCCCGGCTATGGCCCTGGGGGATGCGCGATTTTGGCGAAATCCTGGCCTTGCAGGAGAAGCTGCACGCCGACCGGGTCGCCGACCACATCCCCGACACCTGGCTCGCCGGCGAACATCCCACCGTCATCACCCATGGGGTGCGTGGTGGGGATGGAGATATCGTCAGGCCAGGCGCCTACCCCATCTTTTCGGTCGACCGCGGCGGTCAGACCACTTTGCACAATCCCGGTCAACTCGTCATCTATCCGATCATCAAGACGGCCGAGGAACTCCGATTTCAGGCGTGGTACGCCCGCGCGCTGGTGACCACGATTCGGAACTGGCTGGCCGAGCGGCTGGGCATCAGCCTGGAGATGATCAAAGGGCGGCCGGGCCTATTCCTGGAGGGACGCAAGGCCGCGGCGATCGGCGTTTCGATTCGGCGGCACGTCTCGATGCACGGAATCGCCATCAACGTTTGCAACGATCTTCGACCCTGGGGCACCATCGTCGCGTGCGGCGAGACGGCGACCCGGCCGGTCACGCTGAGCGAGATCGTCGGCCGGCGCATTGCGACGAATGAACTGATAGCGACCTTGCCGGAATTCTTGAACGAATACTGGGGATACGAGTTGGTCGACGTTAAGCATAACGATAATTAGGATGCGGATAACGCGGATCTTTCGGATTCGCGCGGAACGATTGATAGAAATCAACCGGATATGCGTTGAAGGTTGCCCATGATTAGAATCTTGAAATGATTACCGTTTATGCCCATCTCTGAACGATCGAAACTGCGCCATGACTCGAAGTTGAAACCGGGCGGGAAGGTCTCGGGCGTGTTTCAGGCCGGCGCGCGGCGCGGGGGGTATCTGGTGCCCGATACAGCCGGCGTCCCGGACGTGCGCGTCCCGCCGCACGCCACCTCCACCGCGCTGCACGGCGATCACGTTCAGGTGCGCATCACGCGCGCCAAGCTCGGCCGCCAGGTCAAGGGCGAGATCATCCGCATCCTGCACCACGCCAATAAGCGGATCATCGGCCGCGTCGTGCACGCGGGTAGCTACGCGGTCGTCCATCCCAAAAACCAGAAAATCCACCGCGTCGTGGAGATTCACCGCCGGCTCGATCCGGACGAAGTCCCCGACGGGGCCTGGGTCGTGGTCGAAGTGCGCCAGTGGTCCCAGTCCCCCAATGAGCCGCTGATCGGCAAACTGGCCGAGGTCATCGGCCTGGATGACGACAAGGGTTTGCCGATCCTCCTACTCATCCGCACCGCCGGCGTTGATCCGAAGTTCCCCAAAGAGGTCCAGAAAGAGGCCGACGCATTGTTGGCGGCAGAGACGGCGGCAACAGACGACCAGGAACCCAAGCGACTCGACCTGCGAGGCAAGCGCGTCTGCACGATCGATCCCGCCACGGCCAAGGATTTCGACGACGCGATCCATCTGGTCGAGCGGTTGCCCAAGGGATGGCGCATCGGCGTCCACATCGCCGACGTATCTCATTACGTCCGCCCCGGAACGGCCCTGGACCGCGAGGCCCATTCGCGAAGCACGTCGATTTACCCCGTCGATCGCGTCATCCCGATGCTCCCTGAAGCCCTTTCGAACAACCTGTGCAGCCTGCGACCCGGTGAAGACAGGCCGACCCTGTCGGTCTTCTTTAACGTCAGTTCAAGCGGCCAGGTCACCCACGTCGAGTTTCACCAAACCTGCATTCACTCGGTGCGTCGCTTCGCCTACGAGGAGGTGCAGGGCCTCTTCGACGCCGCCGACGAAGAAGCGGGCAATGCCGTCGACCTGCCCCAACACCCTCGGCCCCGGCCGATCGTCGCCGAGGCCCTGCGAGCAGACCTCCTGGGACTGCGCCAGGCGGGCCGGGCGCTCAACCGGGCGCGTATGCAGCGGGGGGCACTCGACCTGGACATGCCCGAACCCCAGGTCCACTTCGACGCCGAGGGCACCGTGAGCGACCTGCGTTACGCGGAGCGATTCGAGGCGCATCGGCTGATCGAAGAGCTGATGATCGCGGCCAATGAAGCTGTCGCCCGCGGGCTCGAGCGACGCGGCTTTCCGCTCCTCTATCGCGTTCACGACGAGCCCCAGGAGGACAAGCTTGCGGTGATTGCCCCCGTTCTGGGCCGGCTGGGGGTTCCGGTGCCGAGTCACGGCGGCATGACCCGCGAACAGCTCCAGACGGCGCTGGCCCAGGCCCGCCGCCATCCGGCCGGCGTGGTCATCCAGCGTTGGGTCCTACGCGCGATGATGCGCGCCAAGTATCAGCCCGAGAACATCGGCCACTACGGCTTGGCCTCCGAGGCCTACGCGCACTTCACGTCGCCGATCCGGCGTTATCCCGACCTGGTCGTCCATCGCGTGGTGAAAGCGACGTTGCTCGGCGAGCGGCCGGACGATGAGAGCATGATCGAGCTGGCGGGCGAACTGCCGGACTGGGGACGGCACGCCTCCCAGCGCGAAGAGCTGTCCCAACGCATTGAGTGGGACGCGCAGGAGATTTGTGGTCTGATGTTCATGCGCCGCTACCTCGGCGACGTCTTTGACGGATTCATCGCGGGCGTCGCCGGCTCCGGTTTCTTCGTGGCACTCAAGGACTATCCCGTCGAGGGCTACGTGCGCATCGCCGAGCTCGACGATGATTACTACGACCTGGACGATACCTCGCTGGTGTGGCGGGGCCGTGGGTCGGGCCGCCAATACGCGCTCGGGGATGCGGTCACCGTGATGATCCAACGGGTCGACGTGCTGGCCGGTCGGATGGACTTTGCCCTGCTCAGACAGGGAAAGCGCCCCCAGCCCACGCCGGCCAGTCGCCCCGAACGCCGACGCCGCACGAAGGGGCGGCGCTAAGACGCTCACAAATGGTTCCATATAGTTAAAGCATCTCATTAAGAGGAGACCCGCAATGCCACTATTCGTAATGATCGGCAGGGATGGGCCGGAGGGGATCGAGCGACGCGCCGAGGCGCGGCCACGCCATTTGGAACATTGGCAACCGCACGCCAGCCAAGGCGAGGTCGTCTTCGCCGGCCCGCTGCTCGCCCATGAGGGCAGCGAGATGATTGGCTCGGTGATCATCTTCGACGCCCCCGACCAAAAAACCGCCGAAGGCAGGGTCGCAAGCGATCCCTATGCCGCCGAGGGAATCTTTGAATCCACCGAGTGCCTGGGCACCCGCAAGGTGCTCCCCTGAGGGCCTACGACCCAGGCCAGGGCCTTACCGCTAGGCGCGACGAAACCACACTAAGCCCAGCAGCATGAACCCGACCAGGCTGATGATCAGGGTAGCGAAACACAGCGCGATCGCGTCAAACAAGATGAGCGGCGCCGAGATATCCCTGCGCCAGTGTTTATCCGGAAGCCGACCAGAAGCGGGCTCCTGGGAATCGATCTGATCACCCGTGGCATCCGTCTGGCACCGGCGCAACTGGTCCCATATGGTGTTTCCGGCGGCCAAGAAAACGAACATGATCGCTGGAAGAATGAGGCTGGGAATGAGGATCGTGGGAACGGTGATCAACCCCTTGCGCCCAAGCCACACCAACCAGAAGAACCAGGCCTGATGCAAAACAAACAGCACGGCCATCAGCGGGTAGCGCCCCGCGAAGTAATCCTCGACGCCCAGCACCCGCGAGGGGCGATCGCCGAATGGATTGGTCGAGCGGTCAAACACGATAACCCGCCTGTCTTCCTGCTCGCTCCATTTTAAGCCGTTCACGCCGTTTGACAAGTTCCACGTGATAGATCATCCTGGGCCGCCTGAAATGATGGATTCGGGTAGGCCCCGGCCGGTGAATGACTCGTGAGAC
Source organism: Candidatus Sumerlaeia bacterium (assembly GCA_963580245.1). Taxonomy (GTDB): domain Bacteria; phylum Sumerlaeota; class Sumerlaeia; order MVZB01; family MVZB01; genus CAUZJO01. Next base: position 6,414 of record CAUZJO010000062.1, read on the forward strand.
GCCATGCGCCCCTGAGGGGCGGTCTCCGATGACTTGACGGACCCCCACCGTTTCGGGTAGAATCCATATGTCGATAAAAGACGGAAGCCGGTTTCACGGTTTGTTGCGTTTTTTGCGATTGTTCATTTTTATGTCGTATATGTGTTATTGTATATATTTAAGACTCGCTCACGGATGGCACTTTATCAAATTTACCCAAACGGAAGTTTAAAATGTCAAATATGTTAACAACTGACCCAACCGCTAGCCAGGTGGCGACCATCGAACTCGATGGACAGACCTATGAGCTGCCGGTCGTTGAGGGGACCGAGAAGGAACGGGGGATTGACGTTTCGAGCCTGCGCGCCACGACCGGGCTCATCACCGTCGACGACGGCTACGGCAATACCGGCTCCTGCCTCAGCGATATCACGTTCATCGACGGAAAAAAAGGCATCCTGCGCTACCGTGGCATCCCCATCGAGCAGTTGGCCGCAAATTCCACGTTCGTCGAGACGGCCTACCTTCTCATTCATGGCGAGTTGCCAACCGAGGCCGAGCTGGCAGCCTTCTCCGCAAGCCTGACCCATCAGGAACTTATCCACGAGAACCTCAAGTATCACTTTGAGGGTTTTCCGCCCACGGCCCATCCCATGGCGATCCTCTCTTCGATGATCAACGCCATGAGCTGCTACCACCCGCACCTGTTCGACCTGGAGGATGATCATCAGTTTGACAGCGCGGCCTCGCGCCTGATCAGCAAGGTGCGCACGATCGCGGCCTTCTCGTATAAGAAATCGCGGGGCCAACCGTTTGTTTATCCCAAACCCGACCTCAGCTACGCCGCCAATCTCGTCCACATGATGTTCTCGATCCCGTACAAAGACTACGATCCGCCCGAGGAAATCGTCAAGGCCATCAACCTGATCCTGATGCTCCACGCCGATCACGAGCAGAACTGCTCAACCTCGACCGTGCGGATGGTCGGTTCGAGCCGGGCCAATCTGTTCGCCTCGGTGGCCGCGGGCGTCTGCGCGCTGTGGGGCCCGCTGCACGGCGGGGCCAACATGGCGGTCATCAACATGCTCGAGGAGATCGTGAGAACCGGGACGGACCTGGACGAATACGTCGCCAACGTCAAGGACAAGCGGAACAGTATCCGCCTGATGGGTTTCGGCCACCGCGTCTACAAGAACCACGACCCGCGCGCGCGCATCCTCAAGCAGTCGGCCGATGAGGTGCTCGAAAAGCTTGGGATCCACGATCCCGCGCTCGAGGTGGCCAAAAAGCTCGAAGAGGTGGCACTCAACGACGAGTATTTCCTCGAACGTAAGCTCTATCCCAACGTCGACTTCTACAGCGGCCTCGTCATGCGCGCCATCGGCTTCCCGCTCGATATGTTCACGGTGATGTTCGCCATCGGCCGCATGCCGGGCTGGATCGCCCACTGGCGCGAAGTCAACCAGGACACCAAGGCCCGTATCTATCGTCCCCGCCAGATATACATGGGCTATACCGAGCGCGACTACCTGCCGATCGGCGAGCGGGAATGACGGCTCTCGTTCTTTCGCGGCTATCAGATAAAAATGGGACGCTGATTTGACGGATTCACACGGATCAGTCTTTATCCGCGTCATCCGCGTTCTATTCCATGGCGCGACTAGCGCGAGAAACTTGTCTCGGATTAGGGAATCAGCTTCGGTCAACGAAAAGCGTAGGCTTTGGCTTTCTTTTCACTGAAATCCACCCATGCGATGAAATCGGCCCCCAGTTATAACCTACGGGATTTCATTGATCTCTTAAAGCGGGCGGGCGAGTTGGTGGAGGTGGCCGCTTCGGTCGACCCCGATCAGGAGTTGGCCGAAATCCACCGACGGGTGATCGCGGCCGACGGCCCGGCCTTGTTCTTTACCAACGTCAAAGACAGTCCCTATCCCGTCGTCACGAATCTGTTCGGGACCGTGCGGCGCAATGACATGGCCTTTGGCCGGCGTCCGATCGAGTTCGTGGAACAGACCGCCCGGCTCGCCCGCGAATTATTGCCTCCCTCGCCCAAGGCCTTGTGGAAAGCGCGCGGCATGATCGGCCAGGGCCTCCGCGTGGGGATGAAGACAACGCGGCGCGCGCCGGTCATCGAGCGAGTCGAGAAGCCCGCGATGCTCGACACCCTCCCGATGACCAAGAGTTGGCCCGATGACGGCGGCTTTTTTCTCACGCTTCCGCTCGTGCTGACTCAAAGCCCCCTCGACGCCACGCCCAATCTTGGCATCTACCGCATGCAACGCCACGACCAACAGACCCTCGGGCTGCACATGCAGATTGGAAAAGGAGGCGGTTTCCATTATCACGTGGCCGAGCAACGGGGCGAGAACCTGCCCGTCACCGTTTTCCTGGGAGGGCCGCCGGCGCTGATTCTGTCGGCGATCGCTCCCCTACCCGAGGGGGTTCCCGAATTGTTGTTGGCATCGCTGCTGCTGGGTCGGCGCATGGCGATGGGCCGCCACCCGCTATCGCCCCACCGCCTGGTTGCCGAGGCCGAATTCGCCCTGATCGGCCATGCGCCACCCTATGCCCGCGCGCCCGAGGGTCCATTCGGCGACCACTATGGATACTATTCGCTGGAACACGACTACCCGATCTTCCGCTGCGAGGCCGTCCTGCACCGGTCCGACGCGATTTTCCCCGCCACGGTCGTCGGCAAACCGCGCCAGGAGGATTTCTACATCGGGGAGTACCTGCAGCGGCTGCTCAAGCCCCTGTTCCCGCTGGTGATGCCGGCGGTCCGCGACCTGTGGAGTTACGGCGAGACCGGTTTCCACGCGCTGGCCGCCGCCGTGGTCCACGAACGGTATCATCGCGAGGCGATGGGGGCCGCGTTTCGGATCCTTGGCGAGGGCCAACTCTCGCTGACCAAATTCCTGTTGGTGACCGACCAGCCGCGCGACCTGTCGGATTTCCGCGGCTTGCTCGAGCATCTGCTCGCCCGTTTCCGGCCCGAGACCGACCTGTTCGTCTTCGCCAACCTCTCGATGGACTCGCTGGATTACACCGGCCCCGAGGTGAACAAGGGTTCAAAAGGGGTCCTGCTTGGGCTGGGCGAACCGGTGCGTGAGTTGCCGGGCGAGTGGCGGGACGAGCCGCCGGACGAAACGTTCGCGCCGCGCGTCTATTGCCCCGGCTGCCTGGTCCTGGGCGGGCCGCCGCACAAGGACCAACCGGACCTTGCCGAGCAGGTCGCCCGGGCGCCGCAACTCAAGGATTGGCCCTTGGTGATCCTCTGCGACCGGCCCAAGCAGGCGACCGCGTCCGACATCAACTTCCTGTGGACGGTCTTCATGCGTTTCGAGCCGGCGGCCGACATCCACGCCGCACGGGTCAAGGTCAAGCGCAATCACGTTTGTTACACGGGCCCGATCGTCATCGACGCCCGGCTCAAACCCTGGTACCCCAAGGAATTGTTCGTCGCCCCCGAGATCGCCCGGCGCGTCGAGCAACGTTGGCGGGAATACTTCCCCGCCGGCGGGGTCGAGATGGGATCGAGCGACTTGGCGCACCTGTCGCCAGTGGATTGATATTGTCTGTTGGGAGTCGCGGCAGGTGCCGCGCGCTGACCTCGCCGGCATCAAAATCGCCCGGCTCCGATGGGTTCCACCCGAGCGATCTTCAACAGGACTCACGGATATAGACCTGTACCGTTGAATCACGCAAGATCATGCCATGATCCAAAACGTCATGAGAATAGGAGCTCGTTATGTTTGACACTTTTTCGACCCGAAGGCGCATCGCGATTCCATTGCTATCGCTCTTCTTCCTTGGAGCGGGAGCGTTGGCGCAAAGCATCAGGGAGTTCGACCAACATTTTAACGACCCCGGAGCGGAGATCTCTCCCTGGATGTTCGTGCCCGAGGACAACGTCAAGGAATTCTCAACGTCCGAACATCCCGGCATGGCGACAATATGGGAAGCCGGCAAGGGCCGGGACGTCAAGGGCATCCTGAAGCAACCCATCAAGATCGATGATTTCCGCTTGCCCTGGGAGTTTCAGACGTCGTTGGTTCAAGCTTTTGACGCGCGCGCCGGAGTGGGCGCCAAGACGCAAATCAATTACGCCATCGGCCTCAACGTCGCCGTGACGTTCTCCGATCCCTCGACCTGGCCCGCGGACCGCACCGAGCAGCCCCCCGACACGCGCTCGGTCCAACTGTTGGTGGCCCACCTGGGCTCCACCGGCGAGGCGGGCATCGGTCTGCCCCAATATGCCCCCTATCCCCACCCCGAGACGTATATGGTCTGGGGCCGGGGCGATCTCGGCCACACGGTCATGGGCGATTGGAACATCCCGTTTGTCTGGGTGGGAGACGGATCCATCCGCTGGGGCGCGGCAAGCGATTTGCTCTATTTCCGGTGCCGCGTCGTCAGCCCCACCCACCTGCAAATCGGCATCAAGTTCGCCGCCGATACCGGCTGGAACATGCGCGACATTGACTGTTCACAGTTCGGGCCGATCACGGGCATCTGGGAAATCGGTCCGATCATCTCCGGCGATCGATGGATCCCCGACGTCCTGTGCCGCTCGATCCCGATGCTCAAGGGGCCGCATCCGCTGTTCATTGGCGCAGCCGGGGCTGAGAACTTCGCGTTTAACGACAAGACCATGACGGCGGTCCTCAATCCCAAACCCGAGCCGCCTAACCCCAGATACGAATACTACGTGGATTACTGTGTCTTCTTCGGATCGGCGCCGATGCCGTTCGAAGAATACTCCGACGACTTCGATATCCTCGGCTACATGGGGAAATGGCAAACCCAGCCCCAGGGCACGCTGGCCGACACGTATAACAATCCGGGGTACCTGACTTTGACCGTGATCGGCACCGGATCAGGGACCGGTTTCGGTCCGGTCGGCGGCTCCTCGCTCGACCTGCGGCACTATCCGCCTCCCTGGGAGATCGAAATGTCATTCATCGCCCCCGACGACACGATTCCCTGGAATTTCTGGATGAACTTCGTCCTCAACGACAAAGACGGCAAGAACCGCGGGATGTGGACGCCGGGAGTCGAGAATTTCCCCGACCAAAACCGGCACGGGCTTTACCAGATCGCCCAGATCCGCACCGAATTCGATCCGCCACTCCCCGAATCGCTCCTGGCGCACAAACCGCTAACCATGCTGATCCAGTGCATCGATTCAAGCCACGTGCGTCTCGGTTTCAAGGGCGACCCGGACGGCCTCTGGCATCTATCAGAAACCTACGACACCCAGGAAGAGCTGGGCTTCGAGATCGGCGCGTTCGCGATGCACGCCTGGAGCACCGTAACCGGCCGAACCTGGGGCGCCCGCCCCGGTGGCCCGATGTACCAGCAGTTTCTTGTTGATTACGTGCACTACCGTTATGGGTTGACCGAAGAATAAAGCGCCAGGGCGCGAGGCCCTAATCCGCGAATCCGCGCCCCGTTTTGACACTACTTGCGATTTGTGATTGACTCCATACGATGGCCAATCTCTTGGCCGGCCGATGCCTATTCAGTTTAAGAGCCTGATGTTGAATGGTGTTCGATGCTTATCTCGATTGATATCCACGGTGCTCGCACGCATAACCTAAAAAACATCGATTGCAGCTTCCCTCACGGTCAAATGACGGTGATCACCGGCTTGTCGGGATCGGGCAAGTCCTCGCTGGCGTTCGACACGCTCTATGCCGAGGGGCAGCGCCGCTACGTCGAGTCGCTCTCGACCTACGTCCGCCAGTTTCTCGAGCGCATGGAACGACCCGACGTGGACTGGATCAGCGGCATCCAACCGGCCATCGCGCTGGAGCAAAAGAACGGCGTCCGTTCGGCCCGGTCCACCGTTGGGACGGCGACCGAGGTCCACGACTTCCTACGCCTGCTGTTCGCGAAGATCGGGCGGATCGAATGCCCCGACTGCGGCGTGCCCGTGCGGACCGAGACACCCGAGTCGGCGATGCGGACCCTCGAAGAGCTCCCCGCGGGCACGCGCCTCATGGTCCTTGGCCCGACCGGATTCTCCGGCGGGGAACTGTCGGAACCGATTCGGGCCGAACTTGTCCGGTCGGGATATCACCGGCTGTGGGATGGGGAGCGATTGATCGACGCGGAGGCGGGCGAGACGCCGGAGGACTCCGGGGCGCCGCTATCCGTACTGACCGACCGGCTCGCTTACAAGCCTTCAAATCGCGCCCGCCTGCGGACGGCGTTGGAGGTGGCCTTTCGCGCCGGGCGGGGCCGGGCCACGGTGCTCGCGCCCGACGGCGACCAGTCGTTCCACTTCTCGTCCGGCCTCAATTGCGAGCGGTGCGGGCGCGCTTTCCAGACCCCGGAGCCGGCGCTGTTTTCGTATTACAGCCCGCTGGGGGCGTGTCCGAAGTGCGAGGGCTTCGGACGCGTGGTCGAGCTGGACCTGGACAAAATCATCCCCAACCGTGACCTGTGCATCGAGGACGGCGCGATCGCTCCGTGGAATTCCGAGGGCAACCTCGAGATGTATGACAAGTTGCGCGAGAACTCGACGCCTAAACAGATCCCCCGGCTTAAGCCGATCAGCGAATTCAACCCCGAGCAGACCCACAACTTGCTCGAAGGGGTCGGACGCTTCAAGGGCATCCACGGCTTCTTCCGATGGATCGAGGGCAAGCGTTACAAGGTCCAGGCCCGCGTGATGCTGGCTCGCTACCGGGCCTACCGGAGGTGCGGTGCCTGCAAGGGAACGCGCCTGCGGCCCGAAGCCCTCTGCACGCGCATTCTGGGCAAGACGATCGCGGAACTGAGCCAGTTGCCCGTACGGTTGCTGAGGCCCGTTGTACGGGAAGTGGAACTCGATCCCGCGAACTCGAAGATTGCGGGGCGAGCGTTGGAGACCCTGCGGGTCCGGCTCGATTACCTCATCGAGGTGGGATTGGGATACCTGTCACTCGACCGTCAGACCCGGACGCTCTCGGGCGGGGAAGCGCAGCGCATCAACCTGGCCACGGCGCTCGGTTCGGCCCTCACCGATACGCTCTATGTCCTCGACGAACCGACCGTCGGCCTGCACCCACGCGATACGGACCGGCTGATTCGGATTCTAAAATCGCTACGCGGCTTGGGCAATACGGTCGTCGTTGTTGAGCATGACATGGACGTCATCCGCGCGGCCGACCGGATCATCGACCTGGGGCCGGGGGCCGGTGAGCATGGGGGAACGATTCTGTATCAGGGGGAGGTCGATGCGATCAACGGGAGCGATACGCCCACCGCCCGTCACTTGCGGGGTTATCACCACCCGCCCGACGCCTCACGCCGACGTGAACCCCAGGCGTGGATCACCGTCAAGGGGGCGAAGGGCAACAATCTGAAAAACCTGACCGTCCGCTTTCCGCTTGGCGTCTTCACTTGCGTGACGGGCGTCTCGGGCTCGGGTAAGACGACTCTGCTGCGCGATACGCTATGCGCCAACTACCGCCGGCAACGAGAAATCGCGCCGGTCGAGGCCGAGCCATGCCGCGCCATCATCGGCCTCGAACAGATCGAGTCGCTGAGCTGGGTCGATCAGTCGCCGTTGGCCGCCTCATCGCGTTCCAATCCAGTGACTTACGTCAAGGCCTACGAGTGGATTCGCAAAGCCCTGGCGGCGACGCGCGAGGCGCGGGCTCTGGGCCTGACCCCGCGCGATTTTTCGTTTAACGTGGCCGGCGGGCGATGCGATGTTTGCCTGGGCACGGGCCACCAGCAGATCGACATGCACTTCATGGCCGACATCGATGTGATCTGCGAAGCCTGCGACGGCAAACGGTTCCAGAATCGCGTCCTGCAACTGGAATGGAACGGCAGGAACATCCACGACATCCTGGAGCTGACGGTGGACGAGGCGGCGGAATTTTTCCGGCCCGAGCCCAAGATCGTCAAGGCACTGCGGCCCCTGCGCGACGTCGGACTTGGATACATACGGCTCGGCCAAAACACCACGACTCTCTCGGGCGGAGAGGCCCAGCGGCTCAAGCTGGCCGCGCACCTGGCCGTTATGCGCGAAGGTCGGGGCCGCCTCTTCGTCTTCGATGAACCCACCACCGGCCTCCATCCCGAAGACCTGCGGGTGCTTCTGCGTATCTTTCAACAGATGGTCGATCGCGGCTGCGCGCTGATCGTGATCGAGCACAACTTGGATGTGATCGCGGCGGCCGATTGGATCATCGATCTCGGTCCCGAAGGGGGAGATCTGGGGGGCCATCTCATCGCCCAGGGGCCGCCGGAAAAAATCATCGCCGACACGGATTCATTGACGGGTCGCTATTTGAGGGAGAGATTCGCGTCTGTTCAGGTCTGATCGAAACCAAGCAGCTCGATAATCGCATCGCCATCGCCCAAGGATTCGCGCCAGGCCGGCTCTTGCAGCAGCAAGCGAGAAAGCACCGGATCGAACGAGCGGCCCGCTTCCTCACGAATGATACGCTCGGCCTCCTCGGGCGCAAGGCCAGGCCGATACGGGCGGTCGTAGAGTATCGCGTCGGTGCTTTCGGCCAGCTTCAGGATGCGGCCCCCGAGCGGGATGTGCTCTCCGACTAGGCCTTCGGGATAGGCCGGATAAGGGCCGCTCAGTTCGCCGTCGTAGCGTTCGTGGTAGCTGCGGATGATCGGCCGCACCGGGTCGAGGTGGTTCAGTCCCTCGAAGAACTCCTCGCCCAGCCTGGGATGGTTCTGCATCGCCAATAGTTCGGCCTGCGTGAAAGGTTCCGTTTTTTGCAGGATCGGGGTCGGGATCGACACCTTCCCCACGTCGTGAAGCAAGGCGGCCAGGGCCAACGTCTCCAACTGTTCCCCTTCCAATCCGGCCCGCCGGGCCGATCCTCAGGGCCAGATGGGTGACGCGCAGGGCATGGTCGTGATAGTACGGCGCCTTTCGATAAAGCATGTTGCACAAACTGGAGACCACGCGGTCGGCCGCTTCAATCTTCTCGGCGTTCCCTTCGATCAGCGCCGTAATCAGGTTACGCCGCCGCTGGCGGGCTTTTTCGGCGTACATCGCCATGTCGACGTCGTGGAGCAAGCTGGCGATGCTGTCGGCGTCGGCTAAGCGCAGACCCAGGCTGATGTTGATCATCGTGCGGGTATCGGTCTGGAGGCGATTGCGTTCGATGAACGCCTCCTCGATGCGCCGCCGCACAAGCTCGGCCTGCTCGGCGCTGGTGTTGACCATCAGGACGACGAACTCATCGCCCCCGTAACGGATTACAACATCGGGCCGCCGAACGTTGCCCTCGATCAGGTGCGCGGTCTCCTTGAGGATATAGTCGCCGAATAGATGGCCGTAGGTGTCGTTGGTCCGTTTGAAGTCGCACAGGTCGATCATCAGCAGGCTGAGCGGCTGGCTGTAGCGCTTGACGCGGGGAATCTCCAGATCGAGCACGCGGTCCATGTAGAAACGATTGCGCAGGCCGGTCAGGGGATCGGTTTCGGCGCGCTCATCGGCTAGGCGGCGCAGTTCCAGATTCTCGATCGAGGCCGCGGCCAGGCGCGCGAGGATCGCCAGTGCCTCGGGGAAGATGGGCTGGCCATCGTTGAGCGGCTGGTCGACGTAGATGAAGCCGATGGGCCGCCGACGCCCGTCGCAAAGGGGGATAACGACCGCCCGTTCGGCCCCGGGACCCTCGCCGAAGGCCGACAATGCGTCCGTGAAATTCCCCCGCGCGCTTTCGTAGACCTGAACCTGGGAGAGCCGGAGAAGTTCGACAAAGTGGTTCTTCTCATTGTCCAACGCGATGGTGGTGGGGATGAACAGCGTCTCGAAACCCGAGTGGAGCTCGCAACGCAGGGCGTTCGCGTTGGCGTTGACCAGCGCGATAAAGACCCGCCGCAGACCGAATTGCTCGTCCAGGATCGTCTTGAACTGGGTCAGAAGCGAGACGCGGTCGGTCGCGACCAGTGAATCTTGCATGGATTGGTTGAGCCGGGCGACCTGCTGTTCGTGGAGTCGCAGGTGCTCGTGGGCCAGGATGCGGTCGGTCGTATGCCCCATGGTGTCGGCCATCATGGCCAGCAAGCTCGATCGTCTCGATGCCCCCACGGGCCACCGGCGATCGAAGCGGAGCCCACCAGGCGCCGCGCAGTCGCCCGTCGGCTCGCAGCAGCAGGAGCAGGCCGGGGCCCGCGCCCAGCTTCTCGGTCAACCAGGGAACCTCGCTCGCCCCGAGCAGGTCGATCGCCCGTTCCAGGGCCAGCGGCCCGCCGGTGCCGCTCAGTTGCTCGGGCCAGTCCCGAGGGATACGAAACAGTTTGTATGATTCGTTGCGGTTAAGGGAACGGTCATCAATGACCATCACGCAGGGTTCGCCCTCGCCCGGGTCGATGAGCAGAAGGACCTGGTGGCGCGAGGGGTCGGTCTCCAGCTGCTTACCCACCCAGTTGCGGCCCACCGCATACAGTTCGCGCAACGTCCGGGCACCGAGCAGCCACCCAACTTGCCCGTTGAGAGCCTCCGTGCCTGTGTGGGTTTGATAGGCCAGTATAGGCATCCTGAACCTTTAAACCTATCGAAGAAAGGGGAAGAGCTTGGAATAGTCGGATAGACGCCCCCGAATCCCGTCATAACCAACCGAGTGCTCATGCCTCTTGTCGAGTCCACGCCGACGCGACATGAGAAAAAATCCTTGATCGTGGCCGTTGGCGGGCCTATAGCTAGAGATGCTGATAATGCATCGAGTCTTTAGCATGCGGGAACCTGGACGGGGTTGCCGTCTCGCGCCCAAGGAGATGGATACCGATGATCAAGATCGACATCGCAAAGAGGGTCGGCGACGAACTGGACCTGAAGGACCGCGAAGCCCTGGCCGTCGTCGACACCATCCTCGACTCAATCAAAGCGTCGGTGACCGATCATGGCCGGATGGAGATCCGAAATTTCGGCGTCTTTCAGGTCAAGCAACGCCGCCCACGCACCGGCCGCAACCCGCGCAACAAGAAGGAATACCCCATCCGCCCGCGCAAGGTCGTCACCTTCAAGTTGGGTAAAGAACTAAAGGATTTCTCACTCGACCCGAAAAAGCCCGCCCGCAAAAAACGCGTACAACAGCCCTCTACTTGAATCACACGGCCATGAGCCCACCAGGGGGCGCGAAGAATGACCGACGGCCGGAGGGGACGGGGGCTCTGTGTTGGGAATTGCGCTATCGGACCGCGTTGCGTTGACGCGGGCGCGGCACGATAAGGATGGGAGAACCGGGAGGGATCAATAGCCGAAGTTGTTGATGTCGTCGCTTTGAGTGCCCGCGAAGTTGATCGTGAACAGGCCTGGGGCGGCACTGGGATCGAAGGTCAGCCCGTCGGGTCCCGGGGAATAGATCTGGTAGGTGCTGGTATTATAGTAGGTCTCTCCGAATGCGATCGAGGGGTTGGGCGCCGGCAACCTGGGATCGGCACCTTCGGGTCTGGCCCCCTCGCTGGGGAAAAGCTGGCTGCCGCCCGAAAACCTGCTCCCAAAGACGTCGTAATGGTCATGGCGGATATAAACCATCGCGTTGCCGAAGGGATCCAGAATCTCGGTTCCCCCCAATGAGGCGGACAGGTCCGCGCTACGGGGCGCGAGCTGTGAAGTCTGCAAATTGATGTAAGGCCCGTTCCACAAGAAAGAAGCCGGACTGAAGGCGTTTCCGCTCATGCTGCGCAGCAACGCCATGTGAAGGTATCCGCTGCCGTTGAGTCGGCTGTCGGCATTGGCCTGCAAGAGTTGGGCCGGGAAGGATTCCTCGCCGGAGCCGCTGGGCGGAAACTGGCCTACGTCCACCTCGTAGCGGGTGATGGCAATCTCGAGCTGGTGGATCAGATCTTGCGTGGCCGCGACGCGCGCCCGACGGACCTCGCCCGTGTAGACCCCCGTGGCGATGGTGGCCAGGACGCTGATGATCAGGACCACCACCAGAAGCTCGAGCAGGGTGATCGCCCGCGGCTGCTTGGACTGAACTCGATTGGCCATGCTAGACATCAAACTCCCAGTTCTTTGATCCGCAAAACTGAACCCCGCTCTCCGGTCGCGACCACGGGCCGGACCCTCGCGCCACCGGCTCCGTTTCCCTACGGCAACGTAATATCTCCAGGTTCAAACGTCTCGTCGTTAAAGAAACCGGTTTCGCTCTGCAACAAATTGATCTTGCCGAACTCATAAAAGATGTCGTCCGAGACCTCGCCACCGGGGGCGCCGGGGTCGGCCCCGGCCTGTTGATTGGGGCCGAACGATACGATAGCATAACGGTCGAACCGATCATCCTGAGCGGTGATCGTTCCGTCGCTGAAGGAGACGCTCGCCCAAACGGCGGGATCGGTGCTGACGGCGGCCGCGCCCACGACCCCTCGAGGACTGTAGAAACGATAGGGCTGGCCCCACGGGTCGAGTGGGTGGTCCAGCTTTTTCAGGAAGGGATTCAGTTCTCCCGACCCGGGATCACGCGTATCCGAGTCGGAAATAAAGTTTCTTTGAAATGACATGAACGGCCCCTGCCAGTTCTGAACCAGACTGCGCACGCGCGCGTTGGAATCGTCATCGCTCAGTGCAGGCTGCGCTGTCAACGCTTCGAGTGAGGAGTTGACGTCGATCAGCTTGATGCTCGATTCCTCCAGGCCGATCGCATCCGCGTCGGAGCCGATCAGACCGGTAGTCACGTCCCCGGGGATGTCATCGAGCAGTTGAATGGGTACGTAGAAGCCGTGAAACACCCCCACAGTGTCCATCGCCTCCGCGATTTGGCGAACCTCTACCAGAGCGGTCGCCCGCCTGGCCTCCTCGGCCCGATTGACGTAAACCGGCACGGCAATGGTGGACAACAGGCTGATGATCACCAAGACCACCAGCATTTCGGAAAGTGTCACGCCAGCGCGGCGTTGGGTAAAGCTGACTCTCATCATTCACACTCCAATCATCGATGTTATCTTCATCAAGACTAAGTCTATCTCCCCATGCGATATCCAACTACTCCCGATTCTGGAGGGTCGACCTGAAATTACCGGCAAAGGACCGGAATATGTCGTCTCCCTCTCCATAGACGTTATTTGGGTCGTCGGTCCCGTTGCCGGGCAGACCATCGGGGCCGAGCGACAGCCAGGTGGGGCGGTCAAACAGCGGCGTTTGAGTCCCATCGACGAACGCCGAGAACGTTCTGCTAGTCGCCCCCGACCCGCTGGCTGACTCCACGTCGACCTCCGGCCCATCCTCTTCAAACTCATCGGACACGTCGATGTCGGTGGGCCGCAAGACCGGATCGGGGGGGTAGAGCACGCCGGAGGGGGTAAAAAACAGGTAGTCGCCGCCCCATGCGTCGTCCGGCCAATCGTTCTGGTTGACGTCGCGGAACCAGTTGATGTAGGGCCCGTTCCAATTGAACTGGACCCCCAGGTCCGTCTCCCGGGTCCCAAGGCGCGCGAAGAGCTGGGCCTGATTCGAAGGATAATCCAAGTAGCGGGTGCTGATGAAGATCACCGCCGGGTTCTCGTAGATATTATCGGTTGTCAGCAGGTTGTCCCGGATCCCCTGGACCCGATCCAAGGGACTCGAATTGACCTGCCCGTCGCCGGCGCGCTGGTCGTTCAGGACATACGGGCGATAGAACCAACTGGTGTCAAACGCGGCGCGCTCCTGGGCGTCGGCCAGGTGGTTTAGGTCCTGTTGGGTGGAGGCGATTTTCGCCTGTTCGGACCGGTTGCTGATCACGGGGACCAAAACCAACGTTAGCACGCCGATGATGATAAACGTGATCACGACCTCGAGGATCGTGAATCCCGCCGGGCCCGAGGTCCGCCGAAGGCGCACCGGATTCGGGGTGGTTATGTCGATCGGTCTGTTTTCCATCACTCGTCTCATCCTGGTCCGTACCCGTTAGAATGTGCGCCTCAGGTCGTCACCCGTGCCGATCCCGTCGGGAAAGTCGCGGAAGTAGCTCTGGGGGTCGGTGGGATCGGAGAACCCCGGAATCCCATCGGGCCCCACCGTATAGACCACCGCCGTGCTGTAATTCGTTTCGGTGTTGTCGGTCTCGGGGTTGCCGAAATCGCCGATCATCCCGGCCCCGAAGAAGATATAAGGGCTGCCCCAGGGGTCGATCGGGTGGACCGCCCGGTCCAACCCATTGCCGTCGTCGTCCAAAAAGTCCTCATCCTCTTGCAGCACCAGGATCGGCCCGCCGTCAGGCGTCGGGAGACCCCCTGGGGAGTCGCCGCGGAAAAGGTAGGGCCGGGTCGTGAGAATCTCGCTGACGGCCTGGCCGCGATGGATGGCATAATAAGGTCCATCCCAACTGGTTCCCAGTCTCACGGCTTCGGTCGGCAACACTGGGCGGTTCCACAGGGCGATCGGCAGCACGTTGCCCGCCGGGGTGATGGTCGGGTCTTCGGCCCCGGGAAGCGTCAGGTCCATCAGCCGGAAGTAGAAACCGGTCTCGGCGAAGGCGATCGTCATGCCCTTCTCGATCGAGGCCATGTCGTCCTGCGCGGCCACAATCTTGGCCTTATCGACCTGATTGCGGACGATCGGGATCAAGATCAGCGCGAGGATGGCGATGATGCTGGCGACCGCCGAGATTTCGATGGCCGTGAACCCCACCGACGGGCGCAACGCCCGTCCTCGACGGCCCACTATCCTGTTTTTGGGCATTCTTGGTACCATGAACTATCCGGGAACCTCGCTTTCAAAAACGAAATGCATGGGGCAATCTGAAGGCCTGATCCCGATGATCTTCGAGCTAAAAGCGTATGATGACATCATCCGATCCTGGAACAAGAATTCCCTTCATACCCTCATTACCCCGCCCGCCATCATCGACCAACATGCTGCGCGCAAAATCCATGGGGGTGATGAGAGTACCGAGATCCGCCGCCGCGCTCAACGTCTTCATGGTATATGGAGCCGGGGCCCCCGGGGGATTTTCGATGAACAAAGCGGCGGCTCTCATCCTGTCGATGTCACCGATGGGACCGCCCGGTGCCAGGTCTGGCCGGAAATAGTTCCCCGGGTAACCATTCACGCCGTAACTGACGGCGGCGTTGAAGAAATCCGCGTTCTCGCCCGGCCGCGTGATGGGGCGCAGCACCGTATCTCCAGAACTGGGGTCCGCGACCGCGGAAACCTGATAGATCACCCAGGGCCGGCTCCAGGTATCGGCCGGCCACAGGACGAGATCGTTGCCGGCGGGTAGATCGGGCAGGCGAACCGTGATCAGCGCCCGCCCCCCCTGGGACTGCCCGCTGCGCGCCTCGCTGGTCCCCATGTACGGGCCTCTCCAGTTGTCCGCGATGGATTTGCTGAAGTTGGGCGGCGTAAACGGGCTGAAGAATCCGTAGGTGTCCATCCCAGGAATCGGCTGAACCACGGTTCTGCCACTTACCTGCTGCTGAGTTGTGACCAGGGCTTTGGGGAGGTTCAGGAGATGGAGACGGGGGTAGAAGCCGATATCGTCACGGGCCATCGACAGTGCCGTCGCTATCTGGTACGCCTCCCCGACCATGGCCTTGCGCCGGTTCGAGTCGTACATCTGCTGGACGCTGAAGATCGCCAGGCCCGAAAACAGGGCGATGAGCGCGCCGACGATCAAAATCTCGATCAGCGTGAAACCGCCACCCGACCGCCGTGGTGAAAACTTTGCTGACACTGGCCGAGCCATCAATGAAACTTCCTTTTCTGGCCGCTCACAACCACGCCCGACTCCCCATCGGCCGCCGAGGTGACCACCGGCCACCTACAATAGCTTTATAGGTCGCCCGCCAGCGCCTGTCAACCTGGGTTTCGGCTTTTTAGAGGGCAGCAGCGCAGTTTGGGCGAATCCGGTTGCAACCAGCGGCGGGGATTCCGGCAAGACGCCTCTCGAATCCGAGCCCCCGACGCGCCCCGGTCGCTGTCTCATGCCCGCCACCCGGTCGCTCATTGGGTCCAAGGCACCCTCCACTCGCCGATTATCCTAATCGGAACAATCTCCCAATATCCATCCCTTTGTTGGAAAATATGTGCCAGGGGGCGCCTGTTGAGTCCGCGAGGCGACAGGGCGCGTCTTTCTTGGGTCAAATCGGGCCGAATTTCGACGCGCCGGGCGGGCAATCCCTGTTCATCCCCCTCTGGCGTACGGGCTCCTTATGGTGGCGATCCGCGATTCTTCGATCGGTCCTTCACTCCGGTTGCGCCGAGCGAAGACTCCCACGGTCATCGCCATGCCATCGGATCGTGTATGGGGCCACATAGCGCGCGACCCGTTTCATCGGCGTCTTTTCGGTTCTGTATTTCTCGCGCTGATAAATCGGGTAGGGGTGGTCCTCGTCACGCGGGGAGATATCGACCAGCGTGTTGCCCTTGAAGTGCAGCGTGTATTCCTCCGGCTCCGGATAAGTCGCGCCATCGTAATAGCCGCTTTGCCTCCCCTTGGCGGGCAGTCCGACCATCCTCGTGAAAGTCTCTTCAACCATGGGGAACGTGATCGTCACCACGTCCCGCTGATGGAGGTCATCCACGGTCAGGTAGTTGCCCAGCCAGACGATCGGGACCGGCTGGTCCATTCAGCCTGCACTCGACCATCAGCTTATCCACCCAATTGGGCACGCGAACCGACACGCGCCGCGCGGTCTTGTTGTGCAGCGTGACCTTGCCCTCATAGGGCAGGTAGCTGTTCACGTCGAGCCAGGGCGAGGCGCGGTTGAGCAGCAGATTGACCTGGGCAACGCCGTCCTCGGCGCGCACGATGCCTTCCCAGGCGAAATACATGGCCGGCGCGCCGTTACCCGTGCAGCACGCGATCGTGTAGTCATCCATGACCGAGAGCCCCCCGCAGCCGAAGGTTCCCAGCATCCACGAGGGGTCCGGATCTTTCGCCGCGACCAGGGCTTTCAATCGGTCCATGTCGGTGAACTGCTGCTCGACGAGCGCGTTGCGCACGTAGCCGTCCACGTCGTCCCAATAGTCGCCCAGGCCCTCGGTGGAGAGCTCGACCGCCAGGGCGACCATATCGGCCGTGCGGCAGGTCTCGCAAACGACTTTCGGCGGCGTATCGTGCCCCGAATGGGTCGGGAACCAGCCGATGCGCGCGATGCCGAAGTTGCGCGAGTATTCATAGCTGGCGCGAACGAGTTCCATCAGTTGGCGATCGCGGGCGATGATCGCGTAGCGCAGCAGACCCATTAGCACCGCCGTATTGCCGTGGTAGTGGCCCGACCATTGGCCACGCTGCCGGCCGATCACCTCCTCGGGGTAGCCCTTCTCCCAGAATTGGGGCTTGAGCAGGTAGTTGGCGATTTTACCGGCGACTTGCAGCGACTCGCGGTCGCCACTCAACGCCGCCCACCGCGCCAGGGCGCGCATCTGGTTGGACTGATAGAACTTGACCGTCCCCTCGGCGCCCGCGTGTTCGCTGGCGGGCTCGGCCGTGTTCTTGTAGCCCGAGTTTCTCAAATAGCTGAAATCGAAGGCCACGCCGCCGTCGGGGTAGTAGGCATAGTCATCCTTATAGATCGGGATCCGTTTGAGGCCCTCGGCCATGGCGCGCATCCGTTCGGTCCAGGCCGGGTCGCCGTCGCGCTGGCCCCAGGCCATCATCGCCAGGACCATGCGCCCATCGGCGTAGGGCGAGGTGTAGGGTTCTTCGGCCTGCTCGTATCCGCGTCCCCCCCGGCGGACGGGGTTGTCGGGCGGGCAGTGGAGCAGCCCATCGGCCTCGATCCGCGCCAGGTAGCTCTCCATCATTTTCATCTCGACGTCGAGCCCCAGGTCGCTGCCGCACATGACGCGCATCATCGGGAACGACTCGATCCACTTGGTCCCCAGAAAGAAATCGCCCGTGACGCGGTTACTCTGCTTTGGCTCGTAGTCGAACTCCGGGTAATGCCCCAGCACCAGCGCGTTGAGCGCGAACTCGGCGTGGCGAGCCAGATCGAGCGTATCCGGCACGAGCGCGGTGTAGCGCTCACCCTCGACTCCGACCGTCTTGATACCAGGATTCTCCGCCTGCTCGCCGATTGAAGATGGCCCGGCGATCGCGGCGAGGTCGCTCTCGTAGCGGACGCTCAGGTCGTCCAATGTCCCGTGCAGGAAATAAATCCTCTGGATCATGACCTTGGTCTCGCCCGGCTCAACCGAGGAATCGGGAGTGCAATGCAGGCATGAATACTCCCGATTATTGAACAAGCGGTTAGGCGCGGGCGTGAGCGATAGCGGCGAGACCAGCCACTGGCCGTCGCGAGACGTGGTTGCGATGAGCGGCCCCGTGATGGCGGGCCCCTCGGTGCCGGCGGGCGGTTTCGAGGGGAGCATGTGGTTTTGACAGTAAATCCGGTCGTTGACGTAATGCCAGATCTGGCTCATGGATTTCAGCCCGTCCTCGGTCGAGAGGAAGGTCCGCGCGCCGTCATGATCCCTGAAGTTGGGCGCCCCGAGCGCGCTGAGACACATCTCCTGGGAGCCGGGGATGACCGTGTCCCCCGTGTTCGTGTTCTCGTAAGTGACGTCAACATGGTCCAATCCGCCCTCCAACGTGATCCGTGACTCCAGATTCCATTCGGGGACGCCGGTTTTGAGTTCCACCCGGGTAAAATCTTTGTTGAAATGGATTTCTTCGATCGGGGAGTTATGCTGCCAGTGGTTCTCGAGCAGAATGCCGAATTGATCACCCGGCAGGTACGGGACGCTTACTTCCAAATGCCACGGGGTCATTTTCGCCTTGATTCCTTCCCCGGACAAGTTTTGGGGCCATTTGCGAGGTTTGGGATTGCCGGAAGCCAAATAGGACGCATTGGCGACGGGTAGGATCTTGATTTTTTCCCGCCGGTAACTCGACAAATCCGGGGCACGACGGCCCGCCCGGAGAATATCGATAGGTCCCTGGTAGGGTGGTTCGACGGCACCGGATGGATCCGGCTCGAATCCCTCGGGCACATCCATCGCGCAGCGAAAACCGATGTAGGGGTTGTTAAACATGATCGAGGTGGCCAGCGAACCATTACCGCGAGGGTGACCCACGCCCGCCGCGCAGATGAACTGCTCGGGCGAATCAAAGAGAAAACCGCCACCCTTGACGATGGCCGTGTATTCAAACCCCGGCTCCAGTTTCCCATCGACCCATTCGGGCACGTTGCCCGCCATGTTCAGCGCGCCATAAACGCTGCGGTCGCGGTGATTCAGCCCAACCGGCCAGGGACCCGGGGCCCCCTGATTCTGATGCGGCTCGCGCGCGATAACATCGGGCGCCCATTCATTGCCCCAGGGCCACAGCCGGCCATCGGCCCCCCGCGCCGCCTTCTCCCATTCCTCCTCGGTCGACAGGCGCTTGCCGGCCCACTTGGCGTAGGCCGCCGCGTCATCATAATCAACACCGACAACCGGCCATTGCTCCCTCCTCTCCTCCAGATACCATGAGTTCAATTGCCACGTGAGCGGCGGACGGTGACCGGTCTCTTCAACGAACGCACGATACTGACCGACCGTTACCTCATGGCGATCAATAAAAAAGGTCGGCAGGTCCACCTCCCGATAGGTTTGCATCCCAAACAGGTCCGGATTCAGCTTGTATTCACTGGCAAGCCGCTCGCGCTGCTCGTCGCTCGTCCCCATGATGAACTTGCCGCCGGGCACGACAACCATGCCCTCCGGCACTTGATGCGATGCGTCCGCGGCGTCCGATTTCCCGTGGAAGGCGAAACACAAAGCGGCGGCCCCCAGCATCAACATGACAATGACACGATGATGAAAACGATGAATCATGAACATGGTTCTTGGTCTCTCCATTGAGGCTTTACCCGAATCGGCGGAATGAGGTGATCCGTCGCAAGGCGCGACAAGTTGGATAGGTGCTCTTTGAACCTCAATGACATTACATCCGGGACTAATAACAAAAAGAGGCCATTGGCATTGGGTTATCAGTATTGATAGACCTAATCCTCGGAGTTTTCGATTTCTAACAGCTCTTTTGAGCTTGGAAGAGTTGCACCAATTTGTCCCACCCTACTAATAAATGCGCTCCACCATCCTTCGTCGTAAATTTTTTCATCCCTTTACCTTCGGGCCACTCTATATGAATTGATCAGAAGGATATAACCCACTTTTCGATTTCCTTTCGCCTTTATCCTAATAAAACCAAGCTCTTCGGTCTTTGCCATATGTTCTCGCCATGTTCGTACAGCTCTGCTTTCATTGTATCCGGCAGAATAAGCGAGTTCTTCTTCATCACGGACTTCGATAATTCCTTCATCAAATACACGACACTACTGGTCGCAGTAAACTCGTGCTGGGCTCCCCTTGTCAACAAGGTCTGAGATTAAATGCATCATGAGAGGAAGCGTTCGAGGCACTGTGGTAAACTCGTCGTTTTCGTGACGCGTCCAAACCTCGCGTTCAGCATCAACCCACAATTCATCACGCAAGTTCTCGCGCTTCCTGCTCATTACACGGCCCTTGCGTTTAGTAAGACTTACTGCCATAATACCAGTGTAGTGTCTCGTAATTACAGTTGATTATAACTGGGGGTTGTGGTATCGTTCTTGAACATGACTTGCAAGGACGATGCCGATGAGAATAGCCCAACCATTGACCCTGACCCCGGAGCAACGCGCCACGCTTGTGCGCTG
>CAUZJO010000063.1:0-26841 GCA_963580245.1 Candidatus Sumerlaeia bacterium
GTGTTGAGTTCGTTCTCGGTGTAGTAAAGCGTGTCGTGATCGTGGACTACCGTCGCGAAATCCGCGGAATCCGCTCCGTCGAGCGTATCGGCGTCTAATCCGCTATCGACCCCGTCGTTGGCTAGCACCGTGGGCAAGATATCGCCGATCCGCGCGATGCTGACCGAGATACGCGCGTCATCCAGCACGCCGGAGCTCAGGTTGGCGGCGTCATGGTCGTGCGACGCGGTCGCGAAGTCCGCTGAGTCCATCCCGTCGAGAATGGGAAATATGGGTCAAAGACTTCGGCGGCCTGGGCCGGGAGCATTTGCGTGGCCAGCCACGCCAGTTTCTCACTCATGTCGGGCGAAGTCTGGCTGTGTGGTTCAAGTCCCAAGGCGTGATCGGTGGGGGCGAACCAGACTTTGCAACGTGGGCATTGGCCATAGGCGCGGCGCAGGGTGACCGGCCCCCATTGGTTCTGGATCGTGCGTTCGGGCATCTGGACCTGGCGCAGTTTGGCGTCGCAGACGGGGCAATGGGGCGAGGCGGCGTCAGCTTGGGCCTGAAGGGTTTCGCGTGCGGCCTGACGCAACAGTTGCCAGCTGTTTTGGGCCAACTGACGTTCGATCTGGCCGGCCAGGGCCGGTTGTTTTTTCAGGGCATTGGTTTGACGGCGAAATTGACGCCAAGCCTTCTCCAAGGTTTGGAGGGCGGGTTGGGGAACGGGAGCAGCAACAGCGACAGACATCGGACGACCTTCTTGCCAAAAATTCAATTCTGCCACCGCATTTTCTATCAACCGCATCCCCCACGCATCACAAAACTGAATTGCACTCGACCAAAAGGCAATAATCCTTTACTCACTTCCGGTGTCGTGGAATTGTAAAGCTGGATGTAACGTTGTACGGTCAGTACGGCGTTACTACGCACAAATCGAGGAACTCGGCGACAAACAGGTCAAGACCACTTGGCCCGAAGACCCCCCCTGCGGCTCCTCTGGTTCTACATCTGGGTGTTCGCGCATGAACTTGGGCATCATCATCAGAGACAGTATCGCTTCCGGAAACGCGTACCCGATCGGTTTCGCGAGGAGCTTGTAGCTGATCTGCACAGTGACCGGTTCTTCAAAAATATAGTCCGGAACTTCAGAGCGAAACGCAGGGAAGGCGAAACTGATTAACATGGCGTCGCGTCGGACGATCGGCAACGCCGGTCGGGGGCGATCTTAACCGTTGGCTTGAGCGACGCGTGGGAGTAAGACACGTTGGCGCTTGGGAGAGCCGTCTCCCTCGCTTCGATCCCCACACAGGAGGTTGTCATGGTCCAGGTTCTCATGGTCGGAATCGGCGGTTTCATTGGGGCGATCCTGCGTTACGGTGTATCCGGGCTTGTCCATCGCAACGTCAGCGGATCATTTCCGCTTGGGACACTGGTGGTGAATATATTGGGCTGCCTGGTGATCGGCGCCGTCATGTATCTGGTCGAATACCGCCAATTCTTTACGCCTAACGTGCGTCTGTTCCTGACGATTGGCATCTTGGGCTCATTGACGACTTTCTCCACGTTCGGCTATGAAACATTCGCATTGCTCAGGGAGAACGAAATCCATCTCGCCCTCGCCAATGTTGCCCTCAACGTCATCGTGAGCCTCGCCGCCGTCATCGCGGGATGGGTCGCCGCCAAATCACTCGGAATTTGAAGGAGGACGTCATGAAGATAGAAGGCGAAGGGCAACTGCTTCGAATCTTTATCGGGGAGAGCGACCGCTGGGACGGCAAACCGCTCCATGAGGCCATCGTCCGCGCCGCTCGCGAGCAGGGCCTCGCCGGGGCCACGGTGCTGCGCGGACTGGAAGGGTTCGGTGCCCACAGTCGGACCCACACGGTGAAGATCCTCCGTCTTAGCGAAGACCTGCCCCTCGTGATCGAGATCGTCGACACGCCCCAGCGGATTCAGGACTTCCTGCCGAGTTTGGACAAGATGGTCGGTGAAGGAATGATCACCCTCGAGAAGGTCCACATCATCGCCTACCGATCCAATCCCGAGGCGGGGAAGAAGTCGACCGGCGATGAATAGGACTCCGGATCGCCGATGAAAATTCAGTCCCGGCAGGGACGATTGCTTTCAGCCCGCCGTGCCTCCTTCGCCATAGCAGACTTGGCTGCGGCGGCTGAAAGCTTTAGCGAAGGCGGGAAATCTAACCGATAACGAATTTGAGTCCCGTAGGGACGATTGCAAACCGTATTCTTAGAGGTTCCCTGGGGTCGGCTTGACGCAGTCCGGGCAGCGGTCCGCGGCTAAGGGGCTTGGCGATTGGTTCGGTCCTATTGCACGAGACAAACCGCGCCCGAGGCCGCCGCGTTCTCTTCGGCCTTCACCATCTGAAAGCCGCCGTCATACCCCTCGGACTTATACGTCCCCGTGAATTCGCTTCCGTTCACCTCGCCCCGCCAGTGATACACGCCGCCGTTTTCGGGGCCCAAGTCAACCGTGTCCTCGAACACGACCCGGTCGCCGATCTGCCGGCCCTGCAAGTCAAATGTGAACGACGCGGGCCGGCCGCATTCGGCGTCGAACGTGGCCTTCCACTGACCCGTCCCGGTCTGTAGACATGTGCACCGTAGCGTTCGGCCCTCTCCGGGGTGATTCATCTCCTTCCAGGTCCCGACCCACAGGCCGGTGACCGGTGACCGGGTCGCGGGGCTGTCGACCCACGCTTCCGGGGCGCGCGCGCAGCCGATAAGCGCGCCCAGCATCCCAATCATTCCAAATCCGTAAAGGATGGTTCGCATGTTTCTTCTCCTGATTCCTCAGAGGCGTTTCATACCAGGCCAACGGTATTCATCTCGCACAACATTGTGCCATCACCGCCGAAGCAGGCAAGCGTATTTTCCGCGGGGGGCCAGGCCGGGGTGCATCGCACGGAGCCGTGCGATGCACTCGCGGGATGGTGGCACAAGTCAGTTCTCTGGCTCCCTGAAGGGGAACAATTTGAATAGCCAGGGGTGTCAACCCCTGGACATGGGGGTCCCAAGACGTCACGACCCTGGAGGGGTCGAACAGGCCGCGTCACGTTATGTTCAACCCTTTCAGGGTTGTGGCCTTTTTGGGGCCGCGCACCGTGGGTTGACACCCACGGCTACTCACATTCGACCCCTGCGGGGTCCAGGATGAGGACGGAATTGATTTGTGCACCCGCCAGGCAGGATGCTGTTCCGCTTCGATTCCCGGAACCATCTCCCCCATCCGACGGCCTCGGTTCGCAACTGCCTTCGGCGAAGTCGGCACCCATCGCCCCGGCGATTGCCCAAGCCGGGGCTCCTCCGCCATAGCCTTTGAAACAGAGGGATTGTCCCCTGTTTCTCGTCCTCGTTTAGACGTTTGAATGGAAGGATTCGAAGGTGAAAATCGAGCCCAGCGGAACACCCGCCGGGGACAATGTTCGATCTCGCAATGCCGGGACCTCCGAGGAACCGATCGAAAAGCTCCCGGACCGTCGCGGGTTTAGTCTTCCAACGCCGATTGTACACGGTCGGCTTCGCGGCGCAGCGTTTGGCGCCGATCTCTGCCCCACCGTTTGTTTTTGTTGATCGTCTCGACGCTGGCCCGGGGGTCCACTCCCGATCGTCGTTCTCTCTCCGACCGCCGTTCCGGCTCGATATAGTTATGCTGGGCGTCGAATAGGGGTTTTTCGGGTTCGGCGACCGCCGTGGCCTGGGCCGGATCGCTCTGCTCCGGGGCTTCGGCGCCGTCTTTCGTGTTCGGTGTTTCCGCGGGGTCCCGACTCCCCGCCGCTTCCTGTTTAAGTCGCTTAATAAAGGCCATCGGCCCCCGTTCGCTCAGGTAGCGTGACAGCATGTCCAACTGCTGATCGAAATGGGGGGTGGCCGGTAGGCCGAGCCGCTCGATCAGACGCATCATCCCATGAGGCTGGCAGGCGGCCCGCTTAATCAGCTTGCAGGGTTTGTCCCCGTAACGGGCAAACCGCTCGATCACGCTTTCGAGCACTTTTTGTTTTTGTTTAAGCAGATGGTCCGCGAGCGATTGAGGCCGCTGCATGGGTGGGTTCCTATGGAGAAGGTCAATCCTTGGCGCTAGGGTTTTCTCGTGGCTTTGGCCCGGCGCCGGTTCCAGAATACAGGTCCGTCCGACCGGCTTCATGGGCCTGCCGGGGTATAGTATCTCACTGAACCTATCGGCGGTCCGGCAACGTCTCTTGAGAGATTTACGCGCTTCGACACCAGGAAATTCACATGGGTTGCGGCGGCTTCGGGGCGCATCGGGGACTTTGATGGATCCGCGACCCCGACGAACCGGCCGCTCATCCCGCATGGCTCGTGAACACAACCTCCATGAAGTAGAGCGTCCAGCTTGAGAGGAAGAATTCGAGCAGGATGATCGACATGAGGGTGAAAACCACCGCCCGGGTGGTCGCGCGGCCGACTCCCTCGGCCCCCCCTTCGGCGTTGTAGCCGAAATAGCAGCCGCAAACGCCCATCGCCGTGCCGTAGAAGAACGTCTTGAACAGACCGCTGAGGACGTCCCCCAACGTCAGGTAATTCTCGGTGATCGACCAATAGTAACCGGCCGGGATATCCAGCCCGAAAGCTCCCATGAACATTCCGCCCAGCAGCCCGATCACGTCGGCGTAGAGCGTCATGACCGGTAGCATCAACACCGCCGCCACCACCCGCGGGACGACCAGGTAGTTGCGCGGGTCCACGTCGAGAACGTGCATGGCGTCAATTTGTTCGGTCACTCGCATCGTGCCCAGTTCGGCGGCGATCGAGGCGGCCATCCGCGCCCCGACCACCAGGGCCGTGAAAATCGGGATCATGATGCGCGTCAGCGCCTTGGCCGCCCCGGCCGCGGCGTAATGCTTGGCGCCGAACATCTTCAGCTCGTAGCCCGTCTGCAGGACGATCACCATCCCGACAAACAAAGCCGTGAGCAAGGCCAGCGGCATGGCGGTGACGCCCAATCGGTAGCACTGGGTGCTGACCTGGCGCGGTCGAAACGGAGGCCGTACGCAGCCCACCAGCGTCGCCGCCGTGAAGCCGACAAAATTGCCCAGCCGACCCACGACCCGCATCAGATTAAGTGAGCTCCAGGTGATCGCCTCGATCAGTGCCATCGGTCGTTCACTTCCCGTGCGCGCCAGGGTCCCGAACTCGCCCAGTCCGGCCGGAGCATCGGCCTCACGAGTGATCGCGGTGAATCTGCTGGATTTCGCCGACGATCCGCGTGATCCTGCTGACCTGCTCCAGCAAATCACGAATTAGCACAATGGGAAAGCACCCCGCCCCACTGCCTCGGCAAAACGTACTCTCCCCCATTGGCCCTGGTTTCGAAATCCCTCGGCCACTTTCGGGTAAACTCATGCCATGGTCGCCAGATTCATGTGGCCGCGGGGTGAAGGTCGGCGGCGCGCTCGGCCGCTCCCGCGAGCAGCCGGCCCCAGATCGTCGCCGCCAACGCGCGCTTGTCTTGGACGGGCAGCTCCACCTGCTCCCCATCGCGCCAGATCAGCGTGACCTGGTTGCGAAGGGCCTCGAAACCGACGCCGGGCCGGCCGATCGGATTGGCGCAGATCGCGTCCAGATGTTTTTCCTCCAGTTTCCCCCTGGCCGCGGCCAGCAGGTTTTCGCTCTCGGCCGCGAAGCCCACCAGCAACTGGCCGGGCCGCCGGTTCTCGCCCCCCCAGCGGGCGATATCGGGCGTGCGGCGCAGCCGGAGCGTCAGCGTTTGGCCCCCTTTGATTTTCCGGTCCGCCGGCTCGGTGCTTTCGTAGTTGGCCACGGCCGCCGTGAAGATCGCGATATCCACCCGCGGCCAGACCTTCTGAACGGCCTCGAGCATCTCCCGCGTACCGCCAACGGGCACCGATTCAACCTCCTCGGGGACCGGCACGCTGAGCGGGCCATGGACCAAAACAACCCGCGCCCCAAGCACCCGAGCCTCGGCGGCCAGATCCGTCCCCATGCGCCCGGTCGAGCGGTTGCTGATGAACCGGATTGGGTCGAGCGCCTCTCGGGTGGGACCGGCGGTAACCAATACGCATTTGCCGTCGAGTGGAGCCGACGGGTTGACTTCATCAGTCCCCGCCTCAGGTTCATTGATGCCGGGCGCCAGTCCCTCGGCCACGGTTTGTAGGATCGCTTCGGGTTCGGCCATCCGTCCCGCGCCGACTTCTCCACAGGCCAACGGTCCATCCCCCGGTTCAATCACCCGCACGCCACGCTCGGCGAGCGAGCACAGGTTTGCCCGGGTGGCCGGGTGCTCATACATCGTCGTATTCATCGCGGGGGCGATCCACATCGGACCGGGGTAGGCCAGGGCCAGTGTCGAGGCCGGGTCATCGGCCAGGCCGTGGGCCATCTTGGCGATCAAATTGGCCGTGGCGGGGGCGACAACCACGCCGTCGGCCCATCGCGCCCAACTGATGTGCTCCATCTCCCACGCGCTCGGCGTATCGAAGATGTCCTGATAGATCGGGTGGCCGCACAAGGCCTCGAACGTCAATGGCTGGACGAATCGTCGGGCCGCCTCGGTCAGCACCACGCGGACCGCCGCCCCGGCCTTGCCCAGGCGGCTGACCAGGTCCGCCGCCTTATAAGCCGCGATCCCGCCCGAGACGACGACGACGATCTTTTTCCCCTGCAAACTATCCATACCGCCGTTCTCCAACGTGGTTTCCCTCTCACCAATATCCTTTCATACGGCCAACGGCGCAAGTGCGAAACCGATTTTGAGACCCATAAGTTCCATCGGGTCAACCAAAGCACGCTCCCGAATTGGATTTACTTCAAGCGGTGATCTTGACATTTTGTCGATAGCGGAGCGTATTCGATGTTAAAGCTCATATCCGGATGGAGCCCAGACCAAGTTTTGTGATCCCGGCGACGCGCAATGTTATCCTGACGGGGTTTATGGGGACGGGTAAAAGCTCGGTCGGTCGGCTGCTGGCCCGCGCCTTGGGTTGGCAATTTGTCGATACCGACGACTTGATCGTTCAAAAAGCGGGCAAGCCGATCAAAGACATCTTCGATCAGGACGGCGAGGCCGCTTTTCGCGGGATGGAACGCGAGGCGGTGCGCGACGTGGCGCGGCTCGATCATCACGTGATCGCCACCGGCGGCGGAATGGTCGTTGATCAGGGCAACCTGGATACGCTCCAGGGGGCGGGACTCGTTGTTCTGCTGGAAGCAAGCCCCGGAGTTATCCATCAACGCACGCGCCATTGGAATGACCGCCCCCTCCTCGCCGGACCTGATCCCCAAGCCGCGATCGAGCAGTTGCTGACCGCGCGGCGCGAGGCCTACGATCGAGTCCCGCGCAGGGTCATGACCGACGAGCGCGGATTCGACGAGATCGTCGGTGAGATCCTGGGTCTCCTCGAATCAAATTCCCCCCCGTTGACCGAGGCGGCGCACACGACGCCGCAAACGACCGTGCGAGTCGAGCTCGGCGAACGTTCCTACCCCATCGAGATCGGCTGGGGCTGGATCGACAACCTGGGGGAGCGGTTGGCGCCGTACTTTCCACCTCGTCCCTGCACGATCGTGACCAATCCACCCATCGGCGGCCTCCATGCCGGAGCGGTTTCCGACAGCCTGACCCGCGCCGGTTACCGCGCCGGCGTCTGTGAAATCCCCGAGGGCGAAGCCTGCAAGACCATCGACTCGGTCACCCGCATCCACGATCACATGCTCGGCGAGCGACACACGCGCCAGAGCGGCGTCATCGCGCTGGGCGGGGGCGTGGTGGGCGACGTGGCTGGTTTCGCCGCCGCCACGCTCCTGCGCGGCGTGGCCTGCGTCCAGCTCCCGACGAGCCTGCTGGCCATGGTCGACAGCAGCGTGGGCGGCAAGACCGGCGTCAACCACGCGATGGGCAAGAACCTGATCGGCGCGTTCTGGCAGCCCGCCTTCGTGGGGATCGACCTCAAGTTCTTGGAAACGCTCCCGCCCCAAGAGCTGCGCGCGGGCCTGGCCGAGGTCATCAAGTACGGCATCATCGCCGACTCCAACTTCTTCGCCTATCTCGAGGAGCACATCGATCAGGCCCTGGCCCGCGATCCGGACGTCCTGACCCACGTCATCAAGCGCTCGTGTGAAATCAAGGCCGAGGTGGTTGGCGAGGACGAACGCGAGGGCGGCCGGAGGGCCATCCTGAATTTCGGCCACACGTTCGCCCACGCGGCCGAGGCCCTTTCGCGCTACACCACGGTCCGCCACGGGGAGGCGGTCGCCATGGGGATGGTGGCGGCGATGCGGCTGGCCGAGGCGCGCGGGACGGTCTCGCCCGATCAAACCCAGCGCGTGCGGCGGTTGGTCCAACGCGCGGGCCTGCCCGATCGTCTCTTGTCATTCGATCCGGCCCGCTATTGGGCCGTCATGGGCTCGGACAAGAAAGTTCGCGACGGCCGCATCCGCTTCGTGCTCCCGCGCCGCATCGGGCAGGTCGAGATCGTGGCGGACGTCGAGCGCGAGGAGGTCGAGGCCTGTCTGCGAGCAACGATGGACCCATGACGGGCTGAACATCGTCCCCGTCGCCGCCCCGCTCGCCATGCGCCCAGGCTGGTTGGGGGCGGGTCGGACGTCGAAATCTCGCCGGGGCGATTGATTAACGCTGGATTGCTAGACCGGGTTTCAGGAAGATGGTTTTCCCGTCACGGGACGCGAACTTGTATCATTCAACGAGGTGAACGATCGACCATGCGCATTTTGATTCTCAACGGACCGAATATCAACCTGCTGGGACAACGCGAATCAGACATCTACGGCCGGCAGACTCTGAGCGACCTGGAATCCCTCCTGCGCAAGCAGGCCCGAGGGATGAACGTGGATATCGAGTTTTACCAAAGCAATCACGAGGGCCAGCTGATCGACGCCCTGCACAAGGCGCGCAATCGTTGCCAGGGGATCGTGTTCAATCCGGCGGGCTATACCCACACCTCGGTGGCCCTGCGCGACGCCATCGCCGCGATCGATATCCCCGTGATTGAGATTCATATTTCCAACATCCACGCCCGCGAGGACTTTCGCAGCCGTTCGCTGACCGCCGCGGTGTGCATCGGGCTGGTTAGCGGCCTGGGGCTGATGGGCTATGAGTTGGCGCTGCGGGCGGTCTACATCTTCATTGAGGATGCCCGGCGCGAGCGAGCCGTCGAGGAAAAAGAGGCCGGCGAGGAGACCGAGTCCGCAGAGGAGCGTGAGCTCCGGCGGCCGCGGCGAGGCCGGCGGGGAGGGCGCGGTCGTCGCCGCGAAGGCCCACCGACTTACGCCGAATCAGCCGAGGGCGATCGCGGCGAGGCGCCACAATCCGAACGGCCGACCGGGGACGTGGCCGACCGTTACGCCAACCTCAAGGGCGTTACTGTGCGCAAGGGCCTGGACGTGCTGGCCGAAGATGACATGACCGAGTCCGAACCCCACTGGGCCGACGCCCAGGTCGCGTTCAGCGATGAGCCCGATCAGCCAAGCGAACCCTCGCCCGCCGCCGCGCGCCGCGAAGCCGCGGATGCAGAGGGCGGCGTGGCGGCGGCCGTCGTCGAGATCACGCCTGATCAACCCGCCGAAGACTCCAAACGCCGTTCGCGCCGGACGACCGGAAGGCCCAGCTCTACCGAGGCCGAACCGGCCGAGACCAAAGCGGAGGCGGCCACCGATCCCGAGGAAACCAAAAAACCGGCGCGCAAGGCCGTTCGCCGCAAGTCCGCCGCGTCGCCCCCCAAAACCACCACCGCCCGCAAGAGCGCGACTTCGGCCCCGCGCCGCCGGACCTCGCCAGCACGGAAGAAACCCGAAGGGGAGGGGGATTGAGCCGGGAAGCGGATGGATCGATCCGCGTCCCACCGAAATCCGATTTTTAGGCACTGGAAAGATTACTGAGTGCCTCTAAAAACGCAGTCTTGGCAGGGACGATTGCTTTCAGCCCGCCACGCAAGTGGCGGGAAATCAAACCGATAACGAATTGGAGTCCCGTAGGGACGATTGCAAACCGGATTTTAGAGGTTCCCTACATTGGCTGAGCCCCGCTAAGGCGCGTTCGAGGGCCAATTCTCCTTATACAGGAAAGGTGCATGTGATGGACTTCACGGGTGTGCATATGAGAGACGCTGTTAATCAAACAGGTCGATGGCCGACGGGCGTCCGCGGGGCTCGTCCGCGACTCGCCTCGGCTGGGTTAGCTTGCGTCGTCCTGGTTGCGGCTGCGTGGCTGCTCAATAGCTGCGGCGAACCGCCGGTCATCGAGCCGCCGGAAGTCGGCGACCGGCCGCCCGAACTACCCCCTCCTCCCGCGGCCATGACCGAGACGCAACTCCAGGCTTCCCCCGCCCTGGCGGCGGTCCCCCGTCAAACCCCCGTGGTCGTCCCCGGCGCTATCCATGTCCCGGACCTCCGCGCCGCCCTACCCCCCGACGCGCCCAAAGACGCCGAGATCATCACCGATATCAGGCCGGGGACGTATGGGGGAGAGATCGTGTTCGCCCTCGTCTCCGACCCCTCAACGTTTAATCCTTTCTTCCATGGCAGTGTCGATGATCAGTTCGTCACCGGTTTAATGTTTGCCGGCCTGACCGGTTACGACTGGTACAAACAGGAAGATAGGCCCGAACTGGCCAAGAGCTGGGCGTTTAACGAAGAGACCCTGGAATGGACCTTTAAACTGCGCGAGGGAGTGCGCTGGAGCGATGGTCATCCGCTGACCGCCGGCGACTTTCTTTTCTACACCGAGGTCATGTACGATTTCGACATTTCCAGTGACGACCGTTTCGCGTTTATGCTCGGTGCCGAACCCGATAGCCCACGTTACGAATTCTCCGCTCCCGACGACCACACGTTTGTCGCGAGAATTCCCGAGCCGAACAGTTTTTCCTTTATGACGTTGGGCCTGCTGCGGGCCTTGCCGCGTCACGTTTTGGAGAAACCTTGGAAAGAGGGTCGCTTCGAGGACACGTGGGGCCAGAGTACCGATCCCTCCGAGTTGGTGGTCTCCGGGCCGTTTAAACTCAAGGCACTACGGCCCGAAGAAGCGGTGATCTTCGAACGTAACCCCCAATACTGGCGTTTCGACGCTAAAGGCCAACGTCTGCCGTACGTCGATCGTTTCGTGGCGCTGGTCGTTGAAAGCACCGAGGCCATGGCCGTCCGTTTCCTCGCGGGAGACACCGACCTCCATGAAAGTGTGAAGCCCGACAATCTCGCCCAGTTTCAAGACGCGCAGGAGGAAAAAGGCTTCAAGGTCATTGAGCTGGGACCCAGCTTGAATTCGAATTACTATTGGTTCAATTTAAGCCAGGGTGGATCGTTCCAGAACGAGGCGGGCGAAACCGAAGCATGGCAGCCCTCGCTGCGCGGCGAGAAGCCTCCCCCCGATCTGACAAACTTCATCCCTTTCGTTGATCCCGTGAAGTACGCCTGGTTTTCACAAGCTGAATTCCGCATCGCCTGCTCGGAGGCGACCCATCGCCAACGGATCATCGATACGGTTCTGTTCGGTCTCGGGACGTCCCTCTATGGTCCGGTTCCCTCTTCCAATCGCCAATGGCATAACCCGGATATTTCTCGCTTTGCATACAATCCGGAATCCGCCAAGGCCCGGCTGGAAAAGATCGGCATGATCGACCGTGACGGAGATGGGATGCGGGAGGACGCCGACGGCAATCCCGTCCGTTTCACGATCGTCAGCAATCGCAAGAATGACCTTCGTCAACGCGTCTTGCAATTGCTCAAGAAGGACCTGCGGGCCGTCGGGCTGGAGGTGGAAACACAGGTCCTGCTGTTCAACAACCTGATCCCCAAGCTCAAGCGCACTTTTGATTACGACGCTTGCCTGTTGGGTCTGGGCACGGGGGTGCCCCCCCATCCGTCCATGGGCGCCAATACCTGGAGAAGTTCGGGTGGGATGCACAATTGGTATCCCGAACAGAAAAGTCCCATGAGCGAATGGGAGGAGGAGCTTGATGAGATGTATTTGAGCCTACAAAGAACATTCAGCCTGGATGAGCAGCGCGACATATTCTTCAAGATGCAAGATCTCTACGTCCGGCAGTCGCCGACGATCCAGTTGTTTAACGCGACGGCGTACGTGGCCGCGAAGAACAACATCGGCAATCTCAAACCCACGATCATTCGAACTTCGGTGACGCATAATCTCGAGGAACTGTATTTGACGGACCTGGGCAACTGACGGGCAAGAGGGGCTTGCGCCCTTTCTCACACCGCATTGGGATCCGCATCCGGTAAGGCAAGGATCGAGTCGCGCACAAAATCCGCCCGGCAAAGGTTTTGACTTCGCCGCCGGCCCGCTTGACAATCGAAACCCCATGCGGTCGCCTTCCAGTCCAGATTCGCCCTCGCGAGTGCCGCTGCTGCTCGGGCTGGCGTTGATCTTGTGCGCGGGCGGGTGCCTGAGACTTATCAACCTAAACGGCGTCCCGCCGGGCCTGTGGTTCGACGAAGCCCTCAATGGGCAGGACGCGGCGGCCGTCTGGTCGGGGCCGGGAGGTTTCCGACTCGTTTACCCCGACGTATTTCCCCGCGAGCCACTTTTCGAGACGCTGCTGGTCCTGGCCGTGGGTATCGGTGGGCCGCGCGTGGCGGTCTTGCGCGTGACCTCGGTCGCCGTTGGCCTGCTGACCATCATCCTGCTGTGGGCCATGCTGCGGCGCGAGACGGGCGAGGCGACGGCGCTGGCGGCGGCTGGCGTCCTGGCGACCCTGTTCTGGCACGTCCTCTTCAGCCGGCTGGTTTTTCGGACCATCGTTCTGGGTCCGTGGCTGGTGGGACTTGTTTGGGCGGTTTTGGCTTGCCGGCGGCGGCCGAACACGTGGCGTTTCGCATTGGTCGGCGGTTTGATCGGTGGCGGGTTTTATACCTACCTGACCTGGTATTTCATGCTGCCCTGGGTGGCCGGGCTCGTGGGTTGGTTGATTTGGACGGCGTCTGCGCGCGGCGAACGGCTCCGCCGGGCGGGCGTCGTGATCGGTTGCGCGTTGATCGTCTTCCTGCCGCTTGGCCTCCATTACGCGCGCCACCCCGAACACCTGCTGGCCCGGCCCGCGGAGGTTTCGATCTTCCGGGACGGCCTGGGATCGGGCCTGAGCGAGATACTCCAAAATACAGGCGAGGCGCTCTTGATGTTTCACTGGAGCGGCGATCACGTCCCCACCCAGAACATCCCGCGCCGCGCGGCCCTCGACCCCATTCAGGGGCTGTTTTTCGTCTATGGGTTGGTCTTGTGCCTGGCCCGGCTGCGCCGGCGCGAGTCGCTGGCGGCGATCCTGCTTGGCTGGACCGGCTGCGGCTTGCTGGCCACGGTTCTGACGCGTACCGATTCGCCCAACTTCCTGCGCACCCTGTGCATCACCCCCGCGGTGGCCGCGATCGTCGCGCTGGGGCTCGCCGACATGGCCCGGCGCTTGGGACGACGTTGGCGTCCAAACTTCTCCGCGGGCCTGGTGGCCGTCTTGATTCTTGCCTCCGGGGTCTGGAGCGCTGTCGAGCTGCGCGCGTGGGGGCGTCGGCTCGATGTCTGGGCGAAGTATCACGCCCCCCTGGCCCAGCTCGCCGCCTACGCGCGCGAGACTCCCCCCGAGATCGCCGTTTTCGTCCCCCAGGATTACTGGTCGCCGCGCACGTTCCAGTTCTTGACCCTTGGCCTCGAAAACGTCTTCCCGTATAAAGGCCGCGCGGTCCTAGGCCCCTGGCCGCCGACGCCCGAGACCAACGACCGCCCCCGCCCCCGCTCGCGTTGCGTCATACTCATGGGCGAAGGGGAGACCATGTCGGCGATCCGAGCGAAAGAAGTTGACGGCCGGTTCGCCAAGGAATTCAAAGACCCGGCAGGCCGAACCTGGGCCGTTGCTTTCCTTATGCCCGACCCATCCTCAACGGTTCAGAATGTGGATGGCGCCCCTTGAGGTCCCAAATCGTCGCCTCAATAACAATTCCAGGATGTCGAAAGCCTAAACCATTGATAAACTCATAGTTTGGGCCATGTGCCCAGAGGGAACCGACGCCCCGATGATCGAAACCACCCATCTCTGTAAGAGCTACGACGGCAAGGAGGCCGTGATTGACCTGAACCTGGATATCCAGGCCGGGGAGTGCTTTTGCTTCCTGGGACCCAATGGGGCGGGGAAGACGACGACGATCAAGATGCTCGCTGGCCTGTTGATCCCCACCTCGGGCTCGGCGAAGGTCGCCGGCTTCGACATCCAGAACATGCCGATCGAGGCCAAACGCAATATCGGCTATATCCCCGACCGCCCCTACCTCTACGAAAAACTGAGCGGCCGGGACTTTTTCACGTTCCTCGGTGATATGTTCGGTGTCGCCCGCTCGGTTCAGGCGCGGCACTTCGAGCACTATTTCGACCTGTTCCGCCTGACGCCTTCCGCCGACGAGTTCATCGAGAACTACTCGCACGGCATGCGCCAGAAGCTGGTCTTCGCCGCGGCGCTGATGCACGAGCCGCAGGTGCTGATCGTCGATGAACCGATGGTCGGCCTGGACCCGCAATCCGCCCGCACCGTCAAGGAGGTCATGCGCCAACAGGCCGAAGCCGGCCGCACCATCTTCCTCTCCACGCACACCCTATCGATCGCCGAGGAGCTGGCCCACCGCATCGGTGTCATCAACGGCGGCCGCCTGCTCTTCCTGGGGACGATCAAGGAGCTGCGCCAACAGCTCGCCCGCGACGGCAACCTCGAGGACTTGTTCCTGGAACTGACCGAAGAAAACCAGACCGTAAGCCCAACCCTTTGACCGCGCTTCCCTTCCACGCCCCATTCCTGCGCCTGTTCCTGCGTCTCAAATGGCGGATGGCCAACAACCATCTGGCCGGCTTGCAGCGCCACAAATGGGTGCACCTGGCCACGGCCTTGTTCGTCCTGGTGACGCTGATGGCCGGCGGCACGGTGCTGTTTCACCTGGTCTTCGATTTCCTCATGGATCAGCAGCCCTTCGGCCCCCCCCTGATGGACCGCCTGATCCGCATGGTGTTGCTGGCCTTCTTCTCGATGCTGATCTTTTCCAATCTGATCATCATGCTGACCACGACCTATATCTCGAACGAGGTGGAGTTCCTGATGGCCCAGCCGGTCGCGCACCGCCGGCTCTTCTTCGGAAAACTAGGTGAATCGGTGCTCTACAGTTCCTGGGCCTTCGTGATCCTCTCGATCCCATTCTTTATCGCCCTGGGTTTGTCGCGCCAGTTGGGTTGGTGGTTCTACCCGGTGGCGACGGTCCTGCTGACCCCCTACCTGATCATTCCGGCCGCCATAGGGGCCGCGCTGGCCCTGGTCGTCGCCGCCTACTTCCCGCCCCGGCACATGGTCCGTTTCATGATCGTCCTGGCCTTGTTGGGGATGGCGATGGCCGTGGCATTCCAGCGCATGCAGGGGATGGCGAATGTTCTGACCGGGCCCGACGGTGACGATTTCTCCAGGATGATGCGCATGATGGGCGTGGGCGACTTCCTCATGCTCCCCAGCAGCTGGCTAGGGTGGGGGCTGGTCGCGGTGGAGCGAGGGGAGTGGGGCGAGGCGGGGTTTTGGGCCCTGGCGCTGTGGATCTCCGCCGCCATGGGCCTGGTCGTTTGCGATTGGCTCTCGGGCCTCTACTATCGGGGATGGGCCAACTCACGCAGCTCGGGCTCGTCCCAACGGCGTCGCCGGGGCGGTTTTTACGGCCTGTTCGATCGGTTGCTCTTTTGGATGCCAGCCTCCACGCGCGCCATCGTGGTCAAGGACCTGTCGGTCTTCTGGCGCGACCCCTCCCAGTGGGGTCAATTGGTGATGCTCTTCGGCCTGCTGTTTATCTACGTCGTCAATTTGCGGTCGGCGGCCCAATATGGGCAGCTCAGGATCTTCGTCCCGTTCTGGCAAAGCCTGATTTCGCTGTTCAATATTGGGGCCACCGCGTTCGTCCTTTCGATCCTAACCACCCGCTTCGTCTACCCGATGCTAAGCCTGGAGGGCCGCCAGCAATGGGTCATCGGCCTGGCGCCTGTCGCCCGCACCCGCCTGGTGTGGGTCAAGTTTCTGGTCAGCTGGATCAGCTCGGTCGGCCTGACCGCCCCGCTGGCGCTACTTTCGTGCTTCATATTGCGCGCCGATTCCATTATCACCGGCCTGGCCCTGCTCACGGTCATGGTGCTGTCGTTGGGCCTCAGCTCGCTGGCCGTGGGATTGGGGGCGTTGCTGCCCAATTTCTCCGAGGACAATCCCTCGCGCATCGCCAACGGTCTGGGGGGGACGCTCAACGCCGTCCTCAGCCTGGTCTATATCGCCCTTACCCTTACCCTGGAGGGACCTTGGGTTTACGCCTACGTCAATGGGGGCGATGGCCTAAGGGGCTTCTCGCGCCTAATGGTCCTGGGCTCCATCCCCTTGTGGCTGGTCCTGCAAGTGGGGATGACCGTCGTCCCGATGTGGCTGGGACTGAAACGATGGCGGCGGATCGAGTTTTGAGGGTCGGGCCCGACCGCTCCGGTCCCCCGCCGCGGATCGTACCTTGCATCGACCCCCCTCGCCGGTCTGAAACTTGCCTCAAGTTCCCATTTTGATCTATACTTGTAACGCGGCGGGATCGATCCGATCCGCGAGAACCGGGAATTCGCCGCTGAACAGCACGAGGAAAGGTGTGAACCATGAATAACCGCGACGCGAGCAACCGCTTGTTCGGGACGTTTTGCGCGTTGGCCGCGCTCGCCCTGGCCGCCTCCGCTTGGGGCGACGTGGTGACCTACAAGAACGGCCGGGTGGTCAAGGGCCTCATCGATCGCTCCAACCGTGACGAAGAGACGGTCCGCATCGAAACCGCGACGACCAAGCTGACGATCCCCCGAAGCCGCATCCAGAGCGTCAAGCATGAATCGACCGCCCAGGGTTACATCCACATCGGCGCCGAGCACCGGCAACGGGGCAAGCTGCCCGAGGCGTTGCTCGCGTTCGAGCGGGCGCTGCAAGCCGAGAGCGACAACGATACGGCCCGCGCCCTGGTCGAGAGCGTCCAGTCGCAAATCTCGGCCGAGAAGAAAATGGACCGTAAAGAAGCGGTCACGCGCATCGACGATCTGGCGGATGAGGCCCGTGCGCTCATCGAGCAGGGGGACTTTGAAGAGGCCGAACAGATGCTCAAGGAGGCTAACGTCTTGGTGCCCAAAGACGATCAACGGGCAGGTCTGCAATGGCTCCTGGGCGAGCTCTACCTGGCCTGGTCCGACGAGCGCCAGGATAAGCTGGACCGCTTGGGGGCCGAGCAGAAGCTCACGCTGGCGCTGGGGGCCGACCCGGAGAA
The DNA here is from genome assembly GCA_963580245.1 of Candidatus Sumerlaeia bacterium. Lineage (GTDB taxonomy): Bacteria > Sumerlaeota > Sumerlaeia > MVZB01 > MVZB01 > CAUZJO01. The sequence goes on from CAUZJO010000063.1 coordinate 17,292, forward strand.
CCCCGAGGTGGTCAACCGCCTCCTGCAATTGTGGGAAGACAATCCGCAAGAGCGCGAAAACGCCGCCAACGTCTATGAAACGCTGCTCGAACGGAATCCCGAGGACAACAATATCCGCAAGAAACTGGCCGGTCTCTATTACAAGATGGGCAACTCGGTCGACGCGGTGAACCATTACATGGCGTTGTATCAGCAAAGCGAAGAGTATCAAGGCACGGAGCTGGAGGGACGACTGATTGAAATGCTTGAGCGGTTGCACAAGCGTTACGCGGCGGACAAGAACTACGAAGAGGCGAAGAAGACCTATCACCTGCTGGCCACCATCGATATCGAAGCCGATCCCTTGGGTTACCTTCGTTACGATTATCTCATGCACTCTTCCAAGCTGGCCCCCGACGATTACGAGGGATACCTCAAGCTCGCGCAGTTCGCCGAACAATGCGGCATGGACGTGGAGGCGTTGAAGCATTACAACCTGTTGCTGCAAGTCGAATCAATCAGAGGCCGAGCGCAGGCGGCGATCAACCGCTATGCGGCGGGCGCGTACGACCTGGCCAGTATGTTCTTTGAGCGGCAGAACTACACCATGGCGCAGACGGTCGCCCAAAGGATCAAGAATGAGTACCCCGACTCGCGCGAGGTGCTCGAAAAAGTCGCCGAATTATTGGGCAGGGCCCAGGCCCAAGTGGCGAAGAGCATGCAACAACAGTCCCAGCTTTCCGAAAGGTACGTGCAGTGGGGGGACGAATATTACGGTCAGGCCCAGTTCCACTTCCAGAACCTGTTCTCGACCGAAAGAAAACAAAACGCGCTGCTGGGCAGCGATAAGTCTGAAGCCAAGCAGTATTACTCGCTGGCGCGCAATTCCTATCAGAAGGCCATGGAACTGAACCCGGCCCTGGGGAGGGATTCCACTTCGCCGGTCAACGTGCGCCTGCGTGAATGCAATGCCCGGCTCGCCAGACTCGGCCGCGGCGCGGGGCGCGGACTGGACAACTTCGGTCGCCCGATCAACACCCCCCAGAGCAGCATTCGCTCCTTCGGTCGCTAAAGACGATGACAAGCCGGGTCGCTAGAGCTGGTTTTATCGGAGTCGCGCTGGTGGTGGCGGGACTGGCGCTCGGTGCCGATCTGCTGCGCACGGTCGGCCGCTGGCACGGGGCGCGGGCCCGCCGTCACCTTTACGCCGAGCGGCACGAAAATGCCCTCCACGCCGCCACCTGGGCGTCGCGGTTCGATCCCTACGGGATTGAGGCCAATTATTCGGGCCTGGTCGCCCTTAAGCGGCTTGGTCGCTGGGCCGAGTTGGCCGAGCGGGCCCGTCACTTGGCGCGCTGGCATCCCGAAGGCGCCCCCATCATGCGCCTGCTCGGCGAGGCGGCCTGGCGGCTGGGGAGTCACGAAGAGGCCGCCGAGGCACTTTGGGCTTCCTTCTGGCGTGAGCCGGCTCCCCCCTCCAGCCCCGGTCAACTCTGGCGCATGACGATGCTGGCCGGCGAGAAGGCTTGGGGTCCGGCCGACCGCCGCGTCCTGGCTGCGGCGCTACGGACGCTGACGACGATGCCACGCGACGAGAGGATCAGCGAAGCCGACCGTCAGGCGGCCCGAAGGCAGGCCGCCGAAATCCTCGAACGCGCGGGCGCGCCGTTGAGTTCGCTTGAAATCCTAAGCCGAGTGCCGCCTCGGAGTGACACATCGGACCCAACTGAGTATGAAAACGGAGGGTGATGGTTCGCGGGGGGAGCCGGCTGCGGGCTTTCACCCCCCAATCACGACGAACGAGGGGAATCAAGCCGCAGGGGTGGAAGCGGTCCCACGCAAGGCCTTCGTCACGCGATTGCTTCGGATACATTGGACGCAAACCCGCACCGATTGCACCTGCCCCTGCCAGTGGATGCGCACCCTTTGCAGGTTGGGTAGCCATCGCCGCTTGGTCTTATTGTGGGCATGACTGACGCTATTGCCCACGCGAGGGCCCTTGCCGCACACAACACACTTTGCCGCCATTCGTTTAAATCCTTACCTACTTACTGATTGGCTGGTCTCACCGGCTGTCCGCCCCTGGCACCAGTCCTCCACAAGATTCACGACCGGGTGGGACAGACATAGGGACGGGTAATTTACCCGACCCCGGGTTCGCCGTCAAATGAATAACACCCACCTCCGGCGGGCAGGGGGCGGGCATCCCAGATATCCATGCCCCGGCACCCCTCGATCAGCCACGGTTCAGTCCATTTTCCGCGAGTTTGGCGCTGTCCTCCCGCGTCTGCGTCCGGGGCTTTTGATCCCTGCCGCGCCTCAAACCAGAGGGGACATAAAAGGGGGTGCCCAGGATCCCAAAATCAGAACGGATCCTTGCGCCCTCTCCTTTGTGAATTTCAAGACCTTCAAACGACCGCCAGGACGCCTCTCGTCACTGCCGGCCAAGAACATGCGAAATACCTTGCCGCACCGTTATAGATCATTGGGATCAATGAAGTTATAGATGCACCCGGAACGGACTTTTACTTGACAGGGGATGGCTGAGAGGTTAATATTGACCTGAAATTGGCGGCGGCGGCCTGGGCGTGGAAGGGCTTTGGCACTGAGAATGCCCCAAATTTCGCTCAAAATGGCCCCAGGCGCGGTTTTCTGGCCGTGCCTTGACAAGTTTAGCACCGAATCCGTCGCCAGGTTCGGATTTCCTACTCTCCGCCCCACGCGGCGACCTCCCCTCGGGGAGGGTCAAATCTGAACATCCGCGGCCCCAGTATTCACACGAATCCAGGGCGGTCCATACCCACTCCCCCGGTAGAAAGCAAACCCGATGAGCAGCTCAACTTCTAGTGATCAGGAGCCGGCCAAGACCAAGATTCGGTCCTACACCGCCAAGGACATCCAGGTCCTCGAGGGCCGCGAAGCTGTTCGCAAGCGCCCGGCGATGTACATCAGCAACACCGGGTCGCTCGGCCTGCATCATCTGGTCTACGAGGTCATCGACAACTCGATTGATGAGGCCATGGGGGGTAACTGTAACAATATCGAGGTGAGCATCCACTACGACAATTCGGTTTCGATCGGCGACAACGGCCGTGGCATCCCCGTCGAGCCTCATCCCTCCAAGCGGGGCAAATCCACGGTCGAAGTGGTCATGACGATGTTGCATGCGGGCGGGAAATTCGACAACGAAGCTTATCAATACTCGGCTGGCCTGCACGGGGTCGGCGTTTCGGTCGTGAACTTTCTGTCCGATTGGCTCGAGGTCGAGATCAAGCGCGGCGGGAATATCCACTTCATACGATTCGAAAAGGGGATCACCAAACAGCCGCTGACCCAGATCGGCTCCTCCAAGAAGACCGGCACGCGCGTGCGTTTTCGGCCCGATACCGACATCTTTGAATCGATCGAGTTCAATTACGATACCCTGGCCGTGCGCTTCCGCGAGGTGGCCTTCCTCAACGCCGGCGTTACCATCTCGCTCAACGACGAACGCACCGGCAAGGAGAACACGTGGAACTTCAAGGGTGGGATCGTCGAGTTCGTGCGGCTGCTCAACGAGAACAAGAAGCCGATCTACCCCAAGCCGATTCACTTTCAGCGCGTCCGCCAGTTCGATCGCGTCGATCGCGAGACGGGCGAGACCAAGAAGGAGGCGATGGAACTGGAGATCGCCCTTCAATACAACGACGGCTATGACGAAAACGTCATGACGTTCGCCAACAACATCAACACGCGTGACGGCGGCTCGCATCTCTCCGGTTTCCGCAAGGCGCTGACCCGCACGATTAACGACTACTCCAACCGCAACAACCTGACCAAGAAGCTCAAGGGCACCCTGACCGGCGACGACATGCGCGAGGGGTTAACGTCGATCATCTCGGTCAAGATATCCAATCCCCAGTTCGAGGGTCAGAACAAGGGCCGGCTGCTCAATCCGGAGGTGGCCGGCTGGTGCGAGCAGATGGTCAACGAGTCGCTCGCCGACTTCCTCGAGGAGAACCCGGCGATCGCCAAGCGCATCGTGAACAAGGTGATCATGGCGGCCGAAGCGCGCTTGGCCGCCCGCAAGGCGCGCGAGATCGTGCGCAAATCGGCCATGGACATCACCGCCCTGCCCGGCAAGCTGGCCGATTGTTCCGAACGCGACCCCAGCCTGTGCGAGCTGTACCTGGTCGAGGGCGACTCGGCCGGCGGCAGCGCCAAGCAGGGGCGCGAGCGGCATTTCCAGGCGATCCTGCCCCTGCGCGGCAAGATCATCAACGTGGAGAAAGCCCGTCTGGACCGCATCCTCTCCAACAACGAGATCCGCACGATGGTCACCGCGCTGGGAACGGGCATCGGCCAGGAAAACTTCGATATCGAAAAGCTGCGCTATCACAAAATCATCATCATGACCGACGCCGACGTGGATGGGGCGCATATCCGGACGCTGCTGCTCACGTTTTTCTTCCGTCAGATGCGTGAACTCGTCACCGGGGGGTTCATGTACATTGCCCAGCCGCCGCTCTTCCGCATCAAGAAGGGGAAGAAGGAGCAATACATGGACAATGAGGAGCAGCGTGATCGATACCTATTGGACCTGGCCATCGATGAAACGCTGGTGGAGTATCGCACGCGCGAGAACGGCGCCGACCCGATTGTGATCAACAAGACCCCGTTGCGCTTGCTGCTCGAAGACGTCATCGAGCTCGACGGTTTGGCCACGGTCCTACAGCGCAAGGGCCTGCCACTGACCGAATTGATCGATCAACGCGCCGACGGGGGTCGATTTCCGCGTTTCATGGTCACCCTTCGCGACGAAACGCCGCATTACGCCTATAGCGAGAATGAACTGGCGCGTCTGATGGAAGAACTCGACAAACAGAGCAACGGGTCGCACGAAGAAGAAGCGGGGTCCGAGCAGCCCGATATGTTCGACCGGGCCGACGCCGAGGAGGCCCCGCCCAAGCCCAAACACGACATCGTCGAGCTGCCCGAGGCCGAGGCGGTCGAGGCGATCGTGGGCCGCGTCGAGAAACTGGGCCTGCCGGTCTCGCTCATTATCCCCCAAGAGTTTGAGATCGATCCGGCCAATCCCTTCGACGAATATCACCCCTTCCAGGTCTACGACGGTCAGAAACGCGCGCTGGGGGCCGACTCGCTGCCTCAACTGCTGGACCGCGTGCGCGATATCGGCTCCAAGGGCGTCATTATCCAGCGTTACAAAGGCCTGGGCGAGATGAACGCGTCTCAATTGTGGGAAACCACCATGGACCCGGCCTCGCGTCGGCTTTTGCAGGTCAAGCTGGAGGATGTCGTGGAGGCTGATCGCATTTTCACGATCCTCATGGGCGACGAAGTCGACCCCCGCCGCCGATTCATCCAGCAAAACGCGCCGGAAGTACGGAATTTGGACGTGTAAGGCGAAAAGAAAGAATGGAAGCTGATTTTACGGATTTGACGGATTTACGCGGATAAAGACATATTCTTTCGCTTTTTTATTTGAAGGGCCGTGAAGTTGCTCTGTGATATGCGAGTGAAGCCTTCTCCGACTAGGTTCTTCCAAAGGATCAGTGTAAATCCGTCAAATCCGTAAAATCAGCGTCCCATTTATCTTATCAATTTCCCCCCAACCCTGAAGGAACAGGTAACCCATGCAAGAAATGAACCGGCAGAATATCGTGCCGATTAACATCGAAGACGAGATGCAGGCTTCGTACATCGATTACTCGATGTCGGTGATCGTGATGCGTGCGTTGCCCGACGTGCGCGATGGGCTCAAGCCCGTGCATCGCCGCATCATTTATTCGATGCACAACGAAGGTCTAACGCACGCCAAGCAGCACCGAAAGTGCGCCCGCGTCGTCGGCGATGTGCTTGGCAAGTACCATCCTCATGGCGACTCCGCCGTCTACGATGCCTTGGTGCGGATGGCCCAGGAGTGGAACCTGCGCTATCCGCTCATTGACGGCCAGGGAAACTTTGGATCGGTTGACGGCGATTCACCGGCGGCGTTTCGCTACACCGAGTGCCGTCTCTCCGCAATCGGCGAGTCTCTCCTGCAGGATCTCGGCAAGGATACCGCCGATTTCGCGGCCAACTTCGACGGAAGTTTCGATGAGCCGACCGTCCTGCCGGCGGCTTACCCCAACCTGCTGGTCAACGGTTCGGCCGGCATCGCCGTCGGCATGGCGACCAACATCCCGCCGCATAACCTGCGCGAGACGTGCGTGGCACTCAAGGTCCTGATCGAGAACCCCGACGCCACGATTCCCGAACTCATGCGCGCGCTGCCGGGTCCCGATTTCCCGACCGGCGGTTACATCTACGGCCGCGCCGGGATCCGCGAGGCCTACGAAACGGGGCGCGGCAAGTTGACATTGCGCGCGCGCGTGATGGTCGAGCAGACCAAAAGCGGCAAAGAGGCGATCATCGTTACCGAGATCCCGTACCAGGTCAACAAGGCACACCTGATCACCGAGACCGCCGGCCTGGTCCGCGACAAGAAAGTCCAAGGCATCAGCGACATCCGCGACGAGTCCGACCAGAACGGCATGCGTATCGTCATCGAGCTGCGCAAGGGCGAGAACCCGCAGGTGCTCATCAACCAGCTCTACAAGATGACGCAGCTCCAGGTTACGTTCGGCGTGATCCTGCTGGCGCTGGAAAACCGTCGGCCGCGTTACCTCTCGCTCAAACGCATTTTACAGTGCTATCTGGAACATCGGCGCGAGGTGGTCGTGCGGCGCACGAAGTTCGACCTGGATAAGGCGCGGCGCCGCGTCCACATCGTCCAGGGGCTGCTCGTGGCGGTCGAGAACATCGACGCGGTGATCAAGGTCATCCGCGGTTCGGCCGACGCCAATGCCGCCCGCCAGCAACTTAAATCGCGCTTCGAGCTGACCGACGAACAGACCCAAGCCATCCTCGACATGCCGCTACGTCGCTTGACCGGCCTGGAGATCGACAAGCTCGAGGCCGAACACAAGGAACTGGTCGCCCTGATCGAGGAGTTGGCCTCGATCCTGGCCGACCCCAAGAAAGTCATCGCGATCATCGTCGAGGAGCTGGATGCGGTGGTCGAGAAGTTTGGCGATGAGCGTGTCACCGAAATCATCGACTCGGAGGGCGAGCTGACCATCGAGGACCTGATCGCCGAAGAGCGGATGGTCATCACGGTGAGTCATCAGGGCTACATCAAACGCACGCCGACGGCCCTCTACCGCCGCCAGCGTCGCGGGGGTAAAGGCTCCTCCGGGATGAAGCCCAAAGAGGAGGATTGGGTCGAGCACCTGTTCGTCGGCACGACCCATAACTACATCCTGTTCTTCACGACCACCGGCAAGGCGTATTGGCTCAAGGTCTACGAGCTGCCCCAAGGCGGGCGGGCCTCGCGCGGGCGGCCGATCGTCAACCTGCTGACGCTCGAGCCGGGCGAACGCATCCGCGCCATGATCCCCGTGGATAAGTTCAGTGAAGACCGCTTCCTGATCATGGGTACGCGCAAGGGCCAGATCGTCAAGAACGGCCTCAACCTCTACTCGAACCCGCGCAAGGTCGGCATCAAGGCCATCAACATCGCCGATGACGACGAACTGATCTCGGTGCGCCTGACCAGCGGCCAGCAGGAGGTGCTCATCGCCACGCGTGACGGGATGGCCGTCCACTTCAAGGAGAGCGACGTGCGGCCGATGGGTCGGTTCGTCGGCGGCGTGCGCGGGATCAGCCTGCGCGGCGACGACGAGGTGATCGGCATGATCACGCTCGAGCCCGCATCCACGGTGCTGACCGTCTGCGAGAACGGCTACGGCAAACGCACCCGCGCCGACGAGTACCGCCTGACCAAGCGCGGCGGCCTTGGGGTGATCAACATCCGCACGACCGAGCGCAACGGCAAGGTCATCGCGGTCCTAGACGTCATCGACAGCGACGAACTGATCATGATCTCCAACCAGGGGGTGGCCATCCGCAGCCGGGTCGGGGAGATGCGCATCATTTCGCGGGCCACCCAGGGCGTGCGGCTCATCAACCTCGGCGAGGGGGACCGCTTGACATCGGTGGCGCCGGTCGGCGAGACCGAGGACTTCGGCGAGACGGATGAGGAGTCGGATGAGGAGCTGGATGAGGGGTCGGAAGAAGAGTCGGCCCCCGACGAGCCAGGCGAATAGCCGTCCCCCGACGGCAAGAAGCGGCCGAGAGCCAGTCCACTTTTTAACTTTCATAAGTATGCGGTGCCCGAACAAGAAACGCGCATCAGCAGTAAACAAGGCATTGGCCTCAGAGCGGGATAGATTGGCCGGAATGATTCGGCGTGCAGCAGAGAGGGGCGAATGGTTGCCAGACATTATACTACGTTCATTGCTACTTCTAATGCACTGTGCGAACGTGGTCATGCTGGAAAGCCGAAATGATGTATGGCCATATGAATATATGGCATTTTCGCGCCGAATCGGCGAGCTCTGGGAGCCTTTTATTACAGTTTGCTTTGACCACCCAATCTGAAAGGATGTCAAGCTATTTGCTCCACCTATGTTTTCAGATATCAAATAAAGACTAACCTATAAAGTTCGTGATTTCATAGAGAATCTCGCTATAGATCGAGAATCCAAGCATTCGCTATGTAAGGTGCTACGATCAGGCATGGCAGTTGGTAAGTTCTGGCGAAATCGAATTAGAATTAGATCTGCATTTCCGGATTGGGGAAAGGCGATACGTAATTGATTGTAAGAGCGGATTTGGTTCAAACGAAAAGGGAGATACTAATCGCCTGCTGTTAGTTGCGAGTATCTACAAGAATATCGAGCCCGAGGATTATCGATGTTTTCTGCTGCTCCGATCAGCAGAGGTTGAGAGTAACCATTATCTTCAGACACTAAAGAACTCCGGGCTTTGGGAGGTGTATTGTGGAGAGGAAACATACCCAAACGTACTCGAATATTCTGGGTTCGATGTGGGGTTGTGGATAATGGGGCAGGTAAGATGGGAAGATGATCTGTCCGCCGACTTTTCACCCACTTGGAAGCGAATAACTTATTGAAGTATCTGGCATGGTGACTCATAAGCCCCAGAGGTGCAGAGACGGCTTCCAGGCACACTACACTACTGCGCCTGAAATCGTCTCATACATGGTATCGACGTTAGCGCTCGAAGAAGACGACTTCGTGTGGGAGCCATGTGCGGGAGAAGGAAATCTTGTTGATGGTCTACTTTCTGTACAGAGAAATGTAAAGGTCCGAGCGTCCGAGATTGAGTCCAGGTCTGTGGTGATCCTTAAGATAAAATATCAGGCACAGTCAAATGTTGAAATATTCGAGGAAGATGCATTGGTATATGGAGATTCACCCCTTTTCGAACCCCCAGAAACATTCAATAAAATTATTGCCAACCCGCCGTATGGGGCTTACCAAACACTGGAGCGGCGTTCCCAATTGAAAAAGAAATATCCGGAATTGTTCTGCTTCAGCTGAAATGTGACAATCGGGCCGTTTGAGTTAGTATAAACTCAGAACGGAGGATGGTCCGATGAAACGTCAACGCAAACACTGGACGGCTCAGGAGAAGGCCACCGTCGTGCGCGAGCATCTGATCGACA
>CAUZJO010000064.1:0-25879 GCA_963580245.1 Candidatus Sumerlaeia bacterium
CGTCTGGCGCAAATCACGAGTCGAAAACGGATGCCTCTGGTTCACCCGAGTTCAGCTCTGATCGGCTGGACTGCTTGAGCAGGGCTTTTTCAGGATCGACTCATTAAAGGATCATGATGCCATCCGCCCCGAAAGTCAATTGTTTAGTATTAACAGGCCCTAGAGTTGCGGAGCGAGTTGCCGCCGGTGATATCGAACGGGCGCCATACCGGACACATGAAAACCAAACTGACGTTAACCACCATTACCGCCGTCTTGTTTGGCGCAATGGCGGTCGACGCCACCTGGCCCCTGGTCGGTCACATGCGCGACGCGGTCATCGACGACTGGAGAGATGGCCTGCTCAACGCCTACATTCTACGCTGGAATCTCCACCAGCTTGTCCAAGATCCCCTGAATCTCTTCCACGCGAGCATGTATCACCCAACGCCCTACAGCCTGGCGCTGTCCGAGAATATGCTGGGGTTAAGCCTGCTCCTGTGGCCGGTGGAACTCCTGACCCGAGATTCGCTCTTCCTGTTGAACTTCATGATCCTATTCTCATTCTGGTCGATCGCGCTTGTAAGCTTCGCCCTTTCACGGCGCTGGACCGGCTCATGGCTCATTGGCTTCATCGCCGGGACCGCGATCGGGTTCGCGCAACCAAGGATTTCCCAACTCGGACATGCCCAGCTACTCAATTATCAGCCCATGGTGCTGAGCATCTTCTTTGCCGAGCGGTGGCTGCGTCGCTTTCGGGCGCGTGACGCACTCGGCTTTTTCGCGGCCCTCTACGCGCAACTGTTGTTCGGAATCTATCTGGCCGTCTTCAACCTTGTCTTCATCACGGCGTTCATCCCCATCGTTCTGTGCGTGCGGTGGCGATGTGTAGAGTGGATCAAACTCCTGCGCCAAGGCCTTGCGGGCGGCGTGATCATCGCCGTCCTGGCCCTGCCCATTTATTTGCCGTACAAATACGTCCGCGATGAATTCGGCATCCAGGTCGAGAGCGCAATGCTCGATGAGCGCGGCGTGAACCTGACCGATTTCCTTCGATTCCCCGGCGCCAACCTCCTCCATGGCGACGGATCATGGAAGTGGCGCAATCCCTACAGCCCAATCCCCTGGGAGCACGAGGTCGGTCTCTCATGGGTGATGCATGGCCTGGGCGCGCTTGGCCTGATCGGCGGAGCGTTCGTCCTGCTCAGAAGGAGGTGGAACGCTCGGCTTACGACGAAGGCCCTGTTCGCGGGATCGGCGGCGGCCACGCTCGTGTGTCTCTCCTTGATGTTTGGTCCCCAGCTTCACTTGCTGAATGAGCCGCTTGAGGCTTTTCCGATGCCGTACCGCCTGTACCACGCCTTTTCCCCTGGTTTTGAGGGGATGCGCGTGCCGGCGCGTTGGTTCTTGCCCGCTTCGATCGGATGGACCATGATCGCGCTTCTGCCATTGGGCTAGATCTATCCCGCGTTGCGCCATCGCGCCCGGTGGCGAGCGCTCTTTCAGTGCTTATTGGTCGCGATCTTGGTCATCCTGTTCGTCGAGATTCGGACCAAACCCATAGGGCTGAAAAGCGTGCCCTCAAAAGACAACCTGCCGCCCGAGATCACGAAGCTGCGCCAGTTGCCCGCAGCCCCTCTTTTCATCTACCCCTTTTCGCACGGGGCCAAGTACAACTTCCTTTACCTTTACTACAACACCTATTTCTGGCACCCGATGGTCAATGGCTGCTCGGGGCATCTGCCGCGTGTGCAGGGGCTGCGGCTCGATGCATTAATTTCCACTTTCCCCGAGAGCGAGGCGCTCGACTTGCTCGCCGAGTTGGGGGTGCGACGCATTGTGATTCTCAAGGAGCACCTGCCTGATCACGACACGGAGACGGCCATCGACCGCAAGCTCCGGGAGTGGGTCGGCATGGGACGCATAACAGACACCGGTCACGGGTCACTTTACGAACTTGTTCGATGAGCGTATCGAAAGCCGTCCCTGTTAGGTGACCGTGACGGCGCCCTTACGAATCTCTTGCGTTTGACGCCATTGGAGGCGAGAATGCGCGCCGACCTGGAAACGAGACAGTGTTGGACCCGATATCGAGGAGGAATCTCGGCTTATGGCGCGATTGACCGTTAAGGACCTCTTGGCGTGCAAGGGCGGGAAAAAGCTGACGATGATTAACGTGAGCGATCACGACACGGCCCAGGCGTGCGATCGGGCGGGGATTGATATGCTGTCGTGCAGCGGCGCGAGTCTGCCCCAGGTCAGGAAGGGCGCGCCGAACTGTTTCATCCGGCCCGCCGCCCCGCGCCCCTCTTATAAAGCGAGCGACGCCGACGCCATCCGGGCCTGTTACGCGCTTATGGAGCAAGGCGCGGACGCGGTCTACATGTGCCCGGGACTGGACCGCATCCGGGCCGTGGCCAAGATGCGCATCCCGGTCTTCGGTCACGTCGGATTGGTCCCGGACCACCTGACTTGGATCGGGGGTTACCGCTCGGTCGGCAAGACCGCGCAGGAAGCGCTGAGGGTCTACCAGGACGTGCTGGCGCACCAGGAGGCGGGGGCCATCGGCGTGGAGATGGAAGTCGTCCCGCACCGGATCGCGGCGGAGATATCCAAGCGCGTCGAGATAAGTGTCATCGGGTTGGGCAGCGGCCCCGGCTGCGACGGCGAAATGCTCTTCGCCTGCGACGTCCTCGGATCGCACGGCGGTCATTATCCACGACACGCCAAGAAGTATCGCAATCACTTCGAGGACTCGGTCGAGGCGTTCAAGGAGTTCAAGCAAGAAGTAGACAACCGCTCGTTCCCCGCTAAACAGAACATCGTCGCGATCAAGGACGAAGAGTTTGAGAAGTTCATGGAGGAAATCGACTAAGACGAAAAGGACCATGAATAAAGGCTCGATTCGATGTTCAAGCAGCAAAAGGAGAGAAGCCTGATGAGTAAAGGCGGAAACAAGGTTTTACGGCTTGGATTTGACCGGCGTTTGAGGCCGGCATTCCATGGGGCGAACTTCACCCGCGACGGCGGGTTGCTTTGTGTGATAAAAGCCATTCGTCATCACCCTTGCCATTTTGCGCTCGGTCTTTGCGTCCTGACGATGACCATCAGTTGTGCATTGATCGACGTTAAACCGGTCAAGCAGGAATACAAATATCGGTTTGTCCTGCTTTCCGACTCCCAGCCCACGACCGAAGAGACCTGGCAGCGCATGGCGAACGCCATCGATACCGTCAACGGTCTGGAGCCCGATATCGTCTTATTCGCCGGCGACATCACCGCCGGCGGTTCGGAGAGGGAATACATACGCGCCAGGGAGTTGTTGGGAAAGATCCAAGCCCCTCTATACGCTGTTCCGGGAAACCACGACACCATCATTGGGACCGACGATGACGAGAAATCGCTTCCCTATGACGCGTTGCACGCGCGCAAGATCGCTCTTTACAACGAATACATCGGAGAGGATGCGTGGTCGGTCGAGCTCGGCGATTTCCAGTTCATCGGGTTTGATTCGACCGAGGTCAATCAGGACCGACTTCCTTATAAGGGCTATGTTTACGAAAAAGATTTGCTGGTGCACGGTCCCTTCTGGCCATACATTTCAAATGCCCGTAGCCAATGGCTCTTGGAGACCTGTCGCAACAGTCCCAGGCCGTATAAATTTCTGGTCACTCATTACCCCTCCGTATGCCACCGATGTATTCTCAGCCATCAATCCGATCGCCATGGAAGGACTCCCTACCCCATCCAACGCGATCATATTGACACCACGCTCGGCGCCGCCGGCGTCATCGGTCAAATGTTCGGCCACAGACATTTGATCGAGGCCGGCCGGGACCCGCATACGAGTCAACTCATGTTCGACTCCTGCTCGGCCGTTCACCATGAACACGGCTATGGCGTCATGTACTTCGATGTGTATGAGAATGTCCTGGATTGCTTCTGGAAGCCGGTCGGGGAAACACCCCAGCCGATGGGATCATATAACCTGGATGAAATCCGTTCGGGACTCGATGCGGGATCGGTTGGCCTCGATCCTGGAGCGCGTCTTCCGGAAGGAACTTGATAGAGGTGTAGTGTTATGGCGCCACTGACCGTAAGAGAACTCTTGGATTGTAAAGGCAAGAAGAAACTGACGATGGTCGCCGTGAGCGATCACGATACGGCCCAGGCTTGCGAACGGGCGGGGATCGATATGCTGGCCCTGAGCGCCGCCAATCTGAAGCCGGTGCGGGCGGGGGCGTCCAACTGCTTCGTCCGGCCCGCGGCCGCGCGCCCCAACTACAAGCCGAGCGACGAGGACGCGATCCGGGAATGTTACTCGCTCATGGAACAGGGCGCGGACGCGGTCCACATGGTTCCGGGACTGGACAGAATCCGGGCCGTGGCGCGGATGCGCATCCCCGTCTTCGGTCACGTGGGCTTCTGCCCCGATGACGTGAGCTGGCTTGGGGGACACCGGGCCGTCGGCAAGACCGCCCGCGAGGCCATGCAAATCTATCGCGAGACCTTGGAACTCCAGGAGGCGGGGGCCATCGGCGTGGAGATGGAAGTCGTCCCCGACCGCATCGCGGCCGAAATATCGAAGCGCGTCGAGATCTGCGTCATCGGCCTGGGCAGCGGCCCGGACTGCGATGCCGAGTTGCTCTTCGCGTGCGACATGCTCGGATCGCACGACAAACATTATCCGCGACACGCCAAGAAGTATCGCAATACCTTCGAGGACTCGGTCCAGGCGTTCGGGGAATTCAAGCAAGACGTGGACGACCATTCCTTCCCGGCCAAGGGGAATATCGTCGAGATTAAGGACGAGGAGTTCGAGAAGTTCATGGAGGGAATCGATTAAGCTGAAGACGTGCGGGTGTGATTCAGATTATGAGATTAAACGTCTTTTCTCAACTCCCGTGCTCGTGCTCGGACCCATCACTGCGTCCCATCTCAGTTGCTGTATAAGAAAAAAACAGATTACGATTACGAGCACGAAGGGACACTTTGCATCAGATCGGCGTTTGCTCCCAAATCTGAACCACACCCAAGACGCGCCCGGCCCGTGAGATTGAGTTGCGTTTCTCCCGCGCTTTATCGTATAACAGGGCTGGCATAATTCCCGCTCCACGACCCGCGGTTTCCTGGGCGCGGTGCAAATGTCTTTTTGCTCTTAGGGGTCAACTACCATGGCGGTCTATGAATATCAGCACGAAGGCGAGGCTTGCGAACTGGGCGAGATGTTCGAGATCACCCAGTCGATGAAGGAAGACGCGCTCGAGGCCTGCCCCAAGTGCGGCGGGCCCATCAAGCGCCTGATCTCGCGCACGTTCATCAGCGCGCCCAAGGGCGACTCGGACCTCAAGTCGCTGGGCTTCACCAAGTTGGTCAAACGCGACGACGGCGTCTACGAAAACGTCACGAAACTGGACGGCGAGAGCCGGTATATGGAAGCGAACAAACCCGAGACGATCCCGGACATCAAACGCCGCATCTCCGACTGACCCCTCCGCCCGGTTCTCCGTTTCCGAACGCCGAACGACCGAAAACCAAAACCCGAAACGCTCAATCCCCGCGCGCGATCGGCATGCGGCGGCCCGTGCCAAACGCCTTGGCCGTCAGCTTGAGGCAGGGGGCGGCCTGCCGGCGCTTGAACTCGCTGCGGTCGATCATGCGCACGACGCGGCGCACGGTGGCCTCGTCGTGGCCGCGGGCGATGATCTGGTCGGGGCCCAGGTGCTCCTCGACGTAGGCGGCGATGATCGGGTCGAGCGTCTCGTAGGGGGGCAGCGAGTCGGTGTCGGCCTGGTCGGGCCGCAGCTCGGCGGAGGGGACTTTGGTAATCGTCGAGGCCGGGATGCGTTCGCCGTCGCGATTGATCCAGCGCGCCAGTGAATAAACGCGCGTCTTGAGCACGTCGGCCAGGACCGACAGCCCTCCGCTCATGTCGCCATAGAGCGTGCAATAGCCCACCGCCATCTCCGACTTGTTGCCGGTCGAGAGGACCAACCAGCCGAACTTGTTCGAAATCGCCATCAAGATATTGCCCCGGGCGCGCGACTGGATATTCTCCTCGGCGATGCCAAGCTCAGTTCCGGCGAAGAGCGGCTCCAGTTGCGCCAGAAAGCTCTCGCAGATCGGCTCGATCGGGACGCCGTGGCACTCGATGCCGAGCCGCTCGGCCAGCTCGTGGGCGTCGTCGCGGCTGTGGTCGCTGCTGAAGCGCGAGGGCATCGAGACGCCGACGACGTTCTCGGGACCCAGCGCGTCGGCGGCGAGCAGGGCCGTGAGGGCCGAATCGATCCCCCCCGAAAGCCCGATCAGGACGCGCTTGAAGCCGCACTTGTGGACGTAGTCGCGGATGCCGAGCAGCAGGGCGCGGTAGAGCGTCTGGTCGGTGTCGTCGAGGCTCTGGGGCGGCCCGCCGGGCGAGGCGTCCTCGGTGTCCCACAGCACCAGGTCTTCCTCGAACTCGGCCGCCTGGGCGACGACCGCGCCCTCGCCGTTCCAAACGTTGCTCCAGCCGTCGAAGATGAGGTTGTCGTTGCCGCCGACCTGGTTGACGTGCGCCAGCGGAACGCCCCAGCGCCGCGCCACCGCCTGATACATCTGAGCCTTGAGCCCGCGCTTGCCCATCGAGTAGGGCGAGGCGGCGACGTGGATCAACAGGTCCATCCCCTGGTCGCCAAGCTCCTCGAGCGGGTCGCGCTCATAGAGCCGCCGCGGGAGCGCCTCGTAGAGCGAGCTGTTCCAGATGTCCTCGCAGATCGTGATCGCCAGCCGCCTCCCCCTGAACTCGGCCACGCGCGCCTCGCGCGCCGGTTCGAAGTGGCGCGCCTCGTCGAAGACGTCATAAGTAGGCAGGAGCGATTTATAGTGGCGCGAGACGATCCGGCCCCCATCGACCAGCGCCGCCGCGTTATACAGCCCCTTGCCCCCCCCGGCCTGGGCCGGTTGGACGTAGCCGATGACGGCCCCGGGGCCTGTCATCCGCGCGGCGAGCCGCTCCAGCGCCGCCACATTGCGCCGGATGAAGTCGGGCAGATCGAGCAGGTCCTTGGGCGGATAGCCCGTCACGGCCAGCTCGGGATAAACCACCAACTCCGCCCCCCGCCCCGCCGCTCGCTCGTAGGCGTCAAGCATCCGCGCCGCGTTCCCCTCGAACGCGCCGACGGTCGGGTTGATCTGGGCCAGGGCTATTTTCATGGACGCTCGATCGGTGCCGCTTCGCGAAAGACTCGCATGCGCCTGGTGATCGGCGGCGAATCCGGCACACTGGGGCGATATGTTAACGGCAAATTGTGACGCAATAAAGCCCCGATCCCACCCGTCGATATTCGTTCCGCCTTGTGACGGACCCCATGAAGCTGTATGATATTGAGTAGGGGCCACGGGAGAACCGACCATGACCAGTCATGCACACGCGGAGCTACCAGAACCGACCTATCCCCACATTGTCTGTACGCCGGACGTAGTAAACGGCGAGCCTCGGGTTGCGGGGTTTCGTATCCGCGTGCGGGATATTGTCGTCGCCAGGGATAAGGGCGGCTACTCCCCCGAGGAGATCGCCGCGACCGTCTACCCGGACCTCACATTGGCGCAGGTCTACTGCGCATTGGCCTACGCTGAAGATCATCGAGGTGAATTGGCCAGGGCAATCGAGGAGGAAGCGGAATTCGTCGAAGAGTTCAAGAGGCTCCACCCGAACTTGGTAAGAGACGTTCGTTTTGCTCGCGATGAAGCATACTGAAGGGTTATGCCGATGTTCACGTCCAGTTTGCGATCGTCCAAGCACTGCGAACAAGAGGCATGGACCTCGTGACAGCCCAGGAGCGGGGTGAAGCGGAGTCCGACGATTTCACTCTTCACGGGCGGGCATTTGAAGAGCGACGCTCTCTCTTAACGAACAATAAGGACTTTTTGAGGCTGGCCGCTGATTTGGCCAATAGGAATCAGCAGTTCGCCCCTATTTTCTATTGGCCTCAACAAAGCCGAGGAATCGGTCAGATTGTTCGCTCAATCATCCGGGAGGCGAGCCAAACGGATTTTGAATCCGCCTGTTCACGGGTTTATTTCCTCTAAATTATCAGACCACGCCCACCCTCTCACGAGAAATGCGAAAATAGGTATCTCCCTGGCTGCCAGGTCGAAATATTTAGACGACTCGGGAAAAATACGATAAGTGTATGGGCTAGTCGGCGGGTGGAGGCGGCGGGCGGTGAGAAACTTTGATCTGAACGGGACGGCATAATGGACAAAGGCATTATTCTGGCCGGGGGGGCGGGCTCCAGGCTTTATCCGTTGACCCGGGTCGCCAGCAAGCAGCTTCAGCCGGTCTACGACAAACCGATGCTCTATTACCCGCTGACGACGTTGATGCTGGCGGGGGTGCGTCACATCTGCCTGATCTCGACGCCGCACGATCTGCCGCGCATCGAGACGCTGCTAGGCAGCGGCGAGCAGTGGGGCATGACGATCTGCTACCGCGAGCAGCCCAAGCCCGAGGGGATCGCCCAGGCGTTCCTGATCGGCGAGGACTTCATCGGCGACGATCCCGTCTCGCTGATCCTCGGCGATAACATCTTTTACGGACATTATGATTTCAAGGCGATCTTCAGCGATTTCCGCCAGGGGGGGCACGTCTTCGCCTATCGCGTCCACGACCCCGAGCGCTACGGCGTGGTCGAGTTCAACGCCGAGGGCCGCGTCCTGAGCATCGAGGAGAAGCCCAAGAAACCGCGCTCCCATTACGCCATTCCGGGGATCTACCTGTTCGACAACGACGTGGTCGGCATCTGCAAGGCGCTCAGGCCCTCGGGGCGGGGCGAACTCGAGATCACCGACGTGAACAAGGCCTACCTGGAGCGGGGACTGTTGACGGTCTCGGTGCTGGGGCGGGGAATCGCGTGGCTCGATACGGGAACCAACAGCAGCCTGCACGCGGCCAGCGAATTCGTGTCGCTGATCGAGAGACGCCAGGGCCTCAAGATCGGGTGCCCCGAGGAGATCGCGTTGCGCATGGGCTTCATCGATCTGGACCACTTCAAGGGCCTGATCAAGTCGATGCCAACCTGTGAATACTCCGACTATCTCAAGCAGATTCTACTCGAATTCGAGGAACAGATCACATGAGCGAACACCAGATGCGGTCTATTCTGGTTACCGGCGGCGCCGGATTCATCGGCTCCAACTTCATCCGCGGCGCGATGGACCGCGACCCTCGGCTGAGGGTGGTCAACTACGACGTCTTGACCTACGCGGGCAACCTGGAGAGCACGGCCGACCTGGAAAGTCGCGAGGGTTATCGCTTTGTCAAAGGGGACATTTGCGACCACGAGCGGGTGAGCGCGCTGCTCGCCGAGCACCAGATCGACACGGTCATCAACTTCGCGGCCGAGTCACACGTCGATCGCAGCATCATGTCGAGCGCCGAGTTCGTGCAAGCCAATATCGTCGGGACCCAGAGCCTGCTCGACACGTGCCGGGCGGCAGGCATCGAGCGCTACGTGCAGGTCTCCACCGACGAGGTCTACGGATCGCTGGGTGAGACCGGCGCCTTCAGCGAGACGACCCCGCTGGCCCCCAATAGCCCCTACTCGGCTTCCAAGGCGGCCGCCGACATGATGTGCCGGGCTTGTTTCCATACGTTCGGCCAGCCGGTCCTGATCACTCGCTGCTCGAACAACTACGGCCCCCACCAGTTCCCCGAAAAGCTCATCCCGCTCATGATCCTCAACGCGCTACGGCGCGAAGAACTGCCGGTCTACGGCGATGGGCTCAACGTGCGCGACTGGATCCACGTGACCGATCACTGCGCGGCGATCATGGCCGTGGCCCAGCGGGGCCGTCCCGGCGAGGTCTACAATATCGGGTCCAACAACGAGTGGCCCAATATCGAGATCGTCAAACGCATCCTTCAGGTCATGGACCGGCCCGAAAGCCTGATCCGCTACGTCAAGGACCGCCCCGGCCACGATCGGCGCTACGCGATCGACGCCGCCAAGGCCCACGACGAGCTGGGCTGGGTGCCGGCCGTCGATTTCGCCGCCGGCCTGGAGCAAACCGTGAGGTGGTATCTGGACAATGAGCCCTGGTGGCAAAACGTCATCTCGGGCGGATACCTAAAATACTACGAAGCCAACTACGCCCACCGGCTCTAGGACCGACCGGGTCCGCGCATCCTCCTGGTGTGGTCCAGAATTGGAAGTAAACGTCGCTTTGATGCAAAGTCTCCGTTCGTGCTCGTGCTCGTGCTCGTGCTCGTAATCGGCCTTTTCTGAGGCCACAATCGAGGTGGGACGCAATGATGGGTTCGAGCACGAGCACGGGGGTTGAGAGACGACTGTCAACGAGACCGGAGAACCCACACCAAGATGGTGCTGACTCCCAAATCTGAATCATACCCTCCCCTCCCATAAGAATTGATAATGATTGATGTCGCGGCGGGGGAACGGCACAATACCCATGAAGGTCCGCACGGAACGGGTGAGCGATGGATACGGCGACGATAACTCCGGCATGGTGGCCCAAGGCGGCCGAGCAATGGGGCGAGGCGGATCGCTCATTGCTCTCGCGGCTCGACCCCGAGCGGCTGCCCGGGCACGTTGCCATCATCATGGACGGCAATGGCCGCTGGGCGTGCGCCCACGGTTTGCCCGACCGCATATCGGGTCATCAGGCCGGGATCGAAGCGGTCCGCGCCGTGACCCGCACCTGCGCCGAACTCGGCATCCGGATTCTCACCCTCTATGCATTCTCGAAGGAGAACTGGGCGCGCCCCGCTGCCGAGGTGGGTGCCTTGATGGGCTTGCTCAGCCGTTTCCTGGTCGCCGAGCGCCACGTTTTGGATGAAAAAGATATCCAACTACGCACGATCGGCCGGATCGAGGATCTGCCGCCCGACGCGCGGGGGGCACTCAAGGAAACGGTCTCCCTCACGTCCCAGAATCGCCGGATGATCCTCAATATTGCCCTCAGCTACGGCGGTCGCGACGAAATCATTCGAGCCGCCCGCAAGCTGGGCGAGCAGGCGCGGCGCGGGGAGATCGCGCCTCATCAGATCGATGAGGCGCGGTTCAGCAATCTGTTGGACACCGCGGGGCTGCCCGATCCCGACCTGCTGGTGCGTACCAGCGGCGAGATGCGCGTCAGCAATTTCCTGCTGTGGCAGATCGCCTATGCCGAAATTCACGTGACGCCCGTGCTGTGGCCCGATTTCGGTCGCGGCCCGTTCCTCGAGGCGCTCATCGATTATCAGGGGCGTGAGCGGCGCTATGGACTGGTCGTCGATCCCGAGACCTCCTGAGGGCGGGGGCCCGCATGCTGTTCGCCCGTGTCATCTCCGCCGTCCTTTTCTACGCGCTCTTCTTTCTAGGCCTGTTCAATCCTTGGTTCGTCTGGGCGCTGCCGGTGCTCCTGTCGGTGGCGTGCCTGTTGGCGTTGCGCGAGTTCGTCCATCTGGGGCCTTATCCGCCCCGCCACTCGTTTCTGTTGCTCGCGTATGGGGCCGCGCTGTGGATGTTGGCGGATGCCTATCTTTATCGGCTCGATCACGCGCTGCTGATCCTGGGGCTGCTGACGGTGGTCAGTTTGGGATTGGGGACGCTGATTCGGGAACGGCATTTCGCCCAGATGGCGGGCATCTGCCTGATCGGGATGCTCTATGCCACGCTCCCGCTGGCCCTGATGACCTATATCTGGCGCGAGGCGGTGGCCACCGACCAATTCAACGGTCAGCATTACCTGATCTTCTTGGTCCTGGTGACCCAATCGGCGGACGTGGGGGCCTACTTCATCGGGCGGTTCTGGGGTAGACACAAGCTGGCGCCGCAACTGAGTCCGGGCAAGACGTGGGAGGGGTTTTTCGGGGGAGTGGCCCTTGCCCTGCTGGTCGCGGCGCTCATGAAGCTATCGTGGAACAACGTGGATCGCATTTTCGCGTGGCGGGAGGTCGCGGTCCTGAGCCTGTTATTCGCGGTCGTCGGAACCCTGGGCGACCTGGCCGAGAGCTGGCTCAAGCGCAATGCCGGCATCAAGGACTCGGGCCAGACCTATACGGGCCACGGCGGCATGCTCGACGTCATCGACAGCCTGCTGTTCACAACGATCTTCTACTATGCGTATCTCGGGCTGTCGCCCAAGCACCCGACCGAGATCTTTTGAACGCGCCCCGGCGCGGCTAACGACCGTGCGCGATGACCGTAAACTCGGTGTAAACCGTCAGCACCTGGAAAACTTCGTAGTCGGCGTACTCGACGACCTCGATATTGCCCTCGTTGGCCGCCTCCTCCACGCTGCCGTCGCCCCATGAAAAGCTGAGCAGGCCCCCCAAGAGGAGGGGAATCTGCAAGTAGCGGACCGTGGAAACGCCCGTTCGGCCAGGATCGGCCGGGGTGTTGTGGTAGTTCACCGACAGCGGGGCCTTGACCCGCTCGTAGATAAACCCGGGCGGTGGAATGACAGGTGTTTGCGGAAATGCGGCGTTGAGTTGACTGAGCCGCGTGCCGGCGCAAGCGCTCGTCAACAAGCCCACGGCAATCAGCCCGAGCAACAAGACCATGCGTCGCATGGATGGTTCCTCCTCTCCCAATGGGAAACTATCGGGTCGGCGCCCGGGCTTAATCTCCGTAAACGACCGTGCGGTAGCGCTGGTAGACCCCGAGTACATTGAAGAATTCATAATCGGCATGCTCGATCGTATCGATGCTGGCGTTGTCCGCGGTGGCCGCGGCACTCGCATCGCCGATGGCGACCAGGCCAAGGATCGAGAAACTTTCGGACGTGCCCATTTTGCCCGAAACATCCGTCTGGCTATAATCGATATCCAGCAGGGCTTCGAAGTTGGTGTAAACCATGCCGATGGGCGGCACCACCGGGGCGGTCATGCACCCAGTCAGCATCCCCAGAGCCAACAGGCAGGAAAGCAGACGTTTCATGGTCGCATCGCTCCTTGTATCAAGATGGGCGGCCGGGCCGGGGTTGGGTTGCCTTGACCTTTGGATGGGGGCCTCGGAACTCGCGTCGGTTCGGCGGGGAATGTCAACCCGCTAATTCTTATCATCGGGCCGAGGGGCGCGATCGGGGATGGCCGGCCCCGAATCGTGGCAAGTCCAATAGATTCAATGGCTCACGTCCAGAGACGAGATCCCCTCGATTCGATGCCACACGGGTCAAGATTCGGATTGACTTTATGGGACTCGAGACCGACAATTGTAGGTTGAGCGAAGGCCAGTAGCTCAATTGGTAGAGCACCGGTCTCCAAAACCGGGGGTTGGGGGTTCGAGCCCCTCCTGGCCTGCCAATTGTCGCCACCCCCTATCAGGTGATATGATGGGCGGCGTGGCATGCCTCTTCCTCAAGGGACCAGGTATCACGACATGATGGCCGGGCGGCGGCGGTTATAGACCTTCAAGGACCTGTTCGATTCGTTGGGTTGGGAAACACCGAGGCAGATCATGGCGTATATCATGTGGGCAGTGTTGGCCATCTTGGCCTTGGTCCTCCTGTTGAACTTCAAGAAGGTCATCCCGAAGCTGAAAATTTGGAAGGTGTTCTTCGAGGAGGTCTCCTTCGAGATGACCAAAGTGACGTGGCCGACGCGGGACGAAGTCATCAACTCGACGGTGCTGGTAATAGTGGTGGCCATCCTGTTGATAATCATGACGGGCCTTATGGACGCAATCTATAGCCGGTTGGTCCAATTCATGTTCTAGGGGTGGACGAAGCTCAATGGAGTTGAAGACAATGGACGAAGACCAGGCCGTGGCCGAGTTCAAGTGGTATGCCGTTCACACCTATTCGGGCTATGAGGCCCGGGTCAAGCACACCATCGAGCGCCTGGCCAGCCTTGAGGGATTAAGCGAGAGCATCCCGCAGATCGTGATCCCCTTGGAGCCGGTGATCCAGGTCAAGCGCGGCAAGAAGAATACGGTGATGCGCAACCTGATGCCCGGCTACTTGCTGGTCCAGATCGAGCCGGTCGACGAGATCTTCAACTTCATCAAGGAGATCAAGGGCGTGTCGGGTTTCGTCGGCGGGGGCGACACGCCGCCTCCGCTGACCGAAGAAGAAGTGCACAACGTGATGACCATGCTCGAATCGAAGGCCGCCAAGCCCAAGGCGGAGATCAAGTTCGATCACGGAGACCAGGTCAAGGTCACCGAGGGGCCCTTCGCCAATTTCGTGGGGACGGTGGACCACATCGACCGCGAAAAGAACAAGCTGTCGGTCATGGTTTCTATTTTCGGCCGGCCCACGCCCGTGGAGCTGGACGTGCTGCAAGTTGAATCGGCTTCATAGCGGCCAATGAGTCAAGATTAAGGAGGCGTTTCACCGCTCGGACATACATTAAGGGCGGGCGAAACGGGACACGCACAGATGGCGAAAAAAGTGATCGGGCTGGTCAAAATTCAAGTTCCGGCCGGTCGGGCCAATCCGGCCCCGCCCATTGGGCCGGCACTGGGTCAACACGGCGTCAATATCATGGAGTTTTGCAAGTCGTTCAACTCCAAGACCCAAAGCCAGGAAGGGTTGATCATCCCGGTCGTGATCACGGTTTTTGCCGACCGCACCTTCACGTACATCACCAAGTCGCCCCCGGCGGCGGTCTTGATCAAACGGGCGGTGGGGCTAGCCAAGGGCTCGGGCGAGCCCAACAAGACCAAGGTCGCCTCGATCACGCGCGATCAGATGCGCGAGATCGCCCAGACCAAGATGGCGGACCTGAACGCGGCGAGCATCGACATGGCGATCTCGATGATCGCCGGCACGGCCCGATCGATGGGAGTGACCGTCGAGGGGTAAGGTTTTAACGCCCCGGTGCCAAACATTGGGGCCATTCTCAAGACCAGGAATATCCGGTGGGAGGCCGCGCCCCTAGAGGCCGACCGCGTGAACCACGGGAGGAGTAATGATGGCTATACACGGCAAGAAGTATCGTGAAAACGCTAAGAAAATCGACCGCTCGCGCAAGTACAGCCTGCCGGAAGCCGTTGCGCTGATCAAGCAGGCCGGTTGCGCGAAGTTCAACGAAGGCGTTGACCTGGACGTGCGGCTGGGCGTGGACCCGCGTAACGCCGAACAGCAGGTCCGCGGGTCGGTCAACCTGCCCCACGGGACGGGCAAGAGTGTGCGGGTGCTCGTCTTCGCGGCGGGCGACGCGGCGGCCCAAGCCGAGCAAGCCGGGGCCGACTACGTGGGCACCCAAGAGCTGATCGAAAAGATCCAAGACGGATGGTTGGAGTTCGACGCCGCCGTAGCCACGCCCGATATGATGCGCAACGTCAGTAAGCTGGGGCGCATCCTGGGGCCGCGCGGCCTGATGCCCAACCCCAAAACCGGCACGGTGACCCCCAACGCGGGCCAGGCCGTCAAGGAACTGAAGGCCGGCAAGGTGGAGTATCGTCTGGACCGGTACGCGATCGTCCATTGCAGCGTGGGCAAGCGGGAGTTCGAGGACCAGGCCCTGGTCGATAACATCCAAACCTTGATCGACGCCCTCACCCGGGCCAAGCCAGCCTCGGCCAAGGGTCAGTATATGCGGTCGGTAACGCTCAGCACGACGATGGGACCCGGCGTCCCCCTACAAGTATGAACACTCAGATACGTCCGTGAACGGAGGGACCAGATAGAAGTTTTGGGGCCGCGGAGCCTCCCTGCGAAAGCAGGATCCGAGAGGCCCCTCAGATATGACGCCCAAACCAAAAACAGCAGGTCTCCATACCCATGCCGGCGCCTCATCGGGGCCGGGGGGGAGAGGTAATGGGGCAAGGACCCCGCCTGCCGAGGGTTGGGAAGGCGCATCGGACGAACGTGGGGGCCACGCGCGTGGCCCCCACGTTCGGAAATGGGTCTGGCAACCGTCCGTCCCGAGTGGCGGATAAATCCCTTTCCCCAGCCGGTGACGCCGCCAACCGTAGTCAACGGAGACAAGCGGCGGGCCTCGAGCGGCCCGGCCGGGCGGCGTCCATCCAAAGGGGAAAGGAGGTGAACGAAACGTTATGGGCAGAGCAGAAAAAGTCGAGTTTGTTGAGAAGCTCAGCGAAAAGCTCAAGGGCACGCAGTCGCTGATCTTAACCGATTTCAAGGGCCTGACGGTCGCCGAGATGACCGAGTTGCGGTCGAAACTGCGCGAGCGCGCGGTTGAGATGCGCGTGGTCAAGAACAGGCTGCTCAAGCGGGCCCTGAGCGGCGCGGGGTTGGATCCCGTCGATAAGATCCTCGTCGGCAATACGGCGATCTCGTTCGGCATCGAGGACCCCTCGGCACCGGCCAAAGTGTTGGTCGAGTACGCCAAGGGCAACCAGAAGCTGGTGATCAAAGGGGGATTGCTCGAAGGCAAAGCCTTGGATCTGGCCGGGGTTGACAACCTGTCAAAGATGCCCGGCCGCCGGGAGTTGCTGGCGATCATGGCCGGCGACTTCAAACAACCGGCGACGAAGCTGGCCAGTGCTTGCCAGGCAATGGTGCTGAAGGTGGCCCATGCCATGCAGGCCCTGGCAAGGCAGAAGGAAGAGGCGGAGGCGGACGAGGCCCCCGCGTAGAGCCCCAATGCGGTCCATTTTGATCAAACCCATTGGGATCGAATAACATCTTAATATAGACTGAGGAGAAACCTAAAAAATGGCTGAGACACTGACGCCCGATCAGGTATTGGAAGCCGTTGAGCAATGGAGCCTGCTCCAGGTCAACGACTTCGTGAAAAAGTTCGAGGAAAAGTTCGACGTGTCGGCGGCGGCGCCTGTCGCCATGGCGGCGGCCCCGGGGGCCGGCGAGGGGGCCCCGGTGGTCGAGGAGCAGACCGAATTCACGGTGGTCCTGAAAGGCGTGGATCCCGCCAGGAAGATCAAGGTGATCAAAGAGGTGCGCGCCCTGAAGCCCGACCTGGGTTTGAAGGAGGCCAAGGAGCTGGTCGACGGCATCCCCAATGATCTGCTGGTCGACGTGCCCAAGGACGAGGCCGAGAAGGCTAAGAAGCAGATGGAAGAGGTCGGCGGCGAGGTTGAGATCAAATAACTCACGACACGGATGCGCACTTTTGCTACCATGACGCCGAGGGGCCTGGTTTTAGGGGCGAATTTTGCTGGTTTCGCCCCGACCGGCCACCCGGTCGTTTAGAATCGTGATGACAGTCCTTGAAATTCACCCATCCTAAGATGCAAACGGAGGTCTAGAGGTTTATGGTGACGAAATCGTCCTCCTCGAAACGTGATCCCAAAGGCAGCGTAAACGGGACGAACGGGCGCCCCTCGTTCGCGCGCATTCCCGAGATCATGGAGATGCCGTACCTGTTGGAGACCCAAAAGCTCTCCTACAGCGAGTTTTTGCAGATGAACGTCCCGCCCGATGACCGGGAAAGCAAGGGCCTCCAGGAGGTCTTCCGGTCGCTCTTCCCGATCCAGGCGTCGAATCATCCGTCGACGCTGGAGTTCGTGGAATACAGCTTCGGCACGCCCAAGTACACCGTGCGCGAATGCATCGAGCGTGGGATGACGTACGCGGCACCGCTCAAGGTCCGGCTCCAACTGGTCATCCGCGAGACCGAAGAGACCACGGGCGTGATCGAGGTCAAGGACATCAAGGAGCAAGAGACCTACATGGGGGAGATCCCCCTGATGACCGAACAGGGCACGTTCATCATCAACGGCGCCGAACGTGTGATCGTCAGTCAGCTTCACCGTTCGCCGGGGGTCTCGTTCTCCAGGGGAGTGCATTCGAACGGCAAGGATATCTTCTCATCACGGATTATCCCGTATCGGGGAGCATGGGTGGAGTTCGAGATCGACATCAATAGCCTGATGTGGGTGATGATCGATCGCAAGCGCAAGTTCCCAGCCACCACGTTCCTGCGCGCCTTCGGCGTCCACAACGACACCGGATTGGCCAAGGAGTTCTTCCAAACCGAATCGGTCTCGCTCGACGATTTCTCGAAAGGGGCGACCAAGGTCGAGAACATGCCCAACTTCGTCGGCGAGGAGTTGATCGCGGAGGTCGTCGACCCCAAGAGCGGCAAGAAAATGGCCGAATCGGGCGCGCGGGTGACCAAGAAGCTGTGCGATCAGCTCAAGAACAGCGACGTGGAAAAAGTCTACCTGACCGTGGCCGATGCCTATACCGAGCTGATTGGCCGCGTGCTGGCCGAGGACGTGGTCGATAAGGGGACCGGTGAAATCATCGGAGAATACTGGGAACGGATCACCACCTCTTTCCTGCGGCGCGCGGCTGATTGCAACATCAAGGAAGCGAAGTTGCTCGATCGCATGCACGACGAGGGCGACACGATCCTGTTGACACTGGAGAAGGACAAGGTGCGCTCTTATGAGGAGGCGCTGATCGAGTTCTTCAAGAAGATGCGTCCGGGCAACCCGGTCTCGGTGCTGGCGAGTCGGCGGCTCATGGAGGACATGTTCTGCTCGGATAAGCGTTACGACCTGGGGCTGGTGGGGCGTTACAAGATCAACCGCACCTTCAAGCTGCCGACCACTCAAGATGAGCGGGTGCTGGCCGCGCGCGACATCGTGTTGGTGATGAAGCGGCTCGTTCGCCTGCAGAAAGACCTGGAAGACCCGGATGATATCGACCACCTGGGTAATCGGCGCGTGCGCTCGGTCGGCGAGTTGCTGCAGAACCAGTTCCGCGTCGGTCTGAGCGAGCTGGAGAAGACGGCCCGCGAGCGGATGGCGATCATTGAGCTCGAAAACCTCATGCCGCATAATTTGATCAACGCCAAACCGGTCGTCTCGGCGGTCAAGGACTTTTTCGGACGCAGCCAGCTCAGCCAGTTCATGGACCAGACCAATCCACTGAGCGAGCTGACGCACAAACGGCGGCTTTCGGCGTTGGGGCCGGGGGGGCTTTCGCGCGACCGGGCCGGGTTCGAGGTGCGCGACGTGCACTACTCCCACTACGGACGAATTTGTCCCATCGAGACGCCGGAGGGTCCCAATATCGGGCTGATTTCCTCGCTGAGCACGTACGCGCGCATCAATCGGTTCGGTTTTATCGAGACCCCCTACATCAAGGTCAAGAACAGCAAGGTGAGCAAGGACATCGAGTACATGACGGCCGACGTGGAGGACGAGTACCGAATCGCCCAGGCCAACGCGGTGGTCGATTCCTCGACTCGCAAGTTCGTCAACGAGCAGGTCCTGTGCCGCTACCGCGACGACTATCCGCGTGAGCTGCGCGATGCGGTTGACTATATGGACATCTCTCCCAAGCAATTGGTTTCGGTCTCGGCCTCGTTGATCCCGTTTCTGGAGCACGACGACGCCAACCGGGCCTTGATGGGATCCAACATGCAACGCCAGGCGGTGCCGTTGCTCTACACCGACTCCCCAGTGGTGGGAACCGGCGTGGAGGGCAAGGCGGCGCTGGACTCCGGCGTATGCGTGATCGCCCGCAATGACGGGCATGTGAACGGAGTGACATCCGACGAGATCCAGGTGCGCAATGAGCTGGGCGGCGTCGATCACTACAAGCTGCGCAAGTTCGAGCGGTCGAACCAGAACTCCTGCATCAATCAAAAGCCGATCGTCTTCCAGGGCGACAAAGTGCAGGCGGGGGACGTGCTGGCTGATGGGCCGGGGATCGAGCATGGTGAGTTGGCGTTGGGCAAAAACCTGCTGGTGGCGTTCATGCCCTGGGGCGGGTACAACTTCGAGGACGCCATCTTGCTCAGCGATCGATTGGTCAAGGACGACGTATTCACGTCGATCCACATCGAGGAATTCGAGATCGACGCGCGCGACACCAAGCTGGGCAAGGAGGACATCACCCAAGATATCCCCAACGTCAGCGAGGACGCGCTCTCCAAACTCGATGATGAGGGGCTGGCCTATATCGGCGCGGAGGTCCAACCGGGCGATATCCTGGTGGGCAAGGTCACGCCCAAGGGCGAGACCGAACTGACCAGCGAGGAAAAACTCCTGCGCGCGATTTTCGGCGAGAAGGCCGGCGACGTGCGCGACGCCAGCCTCAAGGTCCCGCCGGGGACCATGGGGATCGTCATCGACATCAAGGTCTTCAGTCGCAAAGAGCGCGGCACGCGGACCGACCGCCAGGACAAACAGCGCATCAACCAGCTCAACCAGGAACAAGCTGCGGCGGTCGAGGAGCTTTGGTCGGAGTTCGACCATGAATTGCAAGAGCTGCTCAAGGGAATCGATCGCGAGATCACGAACTTTGAGACCGGCAAAGTCGAGCTCAAGCCCGGCGATCAGGTCACCCAAGGCGTCGTCGAATACGTGCGCCATTGCTTGAAGACGGGAATGCTGCCGGTTGACGGTCCCAAGGGGCTGGAAATCAAGCGGCTGTTCCAGCGCACCACGGCGCGCGAGTCGGAAATCCAGGACCAGACCAATAACCAGATCGACCGGATCAAGACGGGCGACGAGTTGCCGCCGGGCGTCAATAAGCTGGTCAAGGTCTATCTGGCCACCAAGCGCAAGGTCTCGGTGGGCGACAAGATGGCCGGCCGCCACGGCAACAAGGGCGTCGTGGCGCAAATCCTGCCCCAAGAGGACATGCCGTTCCTGGATAACGGAACCACCGTGGACATCGTGCTCAACCCGCTGGGCGTGCCCAGCCGCATGAACGTCGGTCAGATCCTCGAGACGCACTTGGGATATGCGGCCCAAGTCCTGGGCCTGAAGGTGGCCACGCCGGTTTTCGACGGAGCCAGGGAATCCCAAATCAAAGAGTGGCTCGCGAAGGCGAATTTGCCCGAGAGTGGCCAGCTGACCCTTTACGATGGGCTGACGGGTGATCCGTTTGACCGCAAGGTCACCGTCGGCATCATCTACATGCTGAAATTGGCCCACCTGGTCGATGATAAGATGCACGCGCGATCGATCGGACCGTATTCGCTGGTCACTCAGCAGCCGCTGGGCGGCAAGGCCCAGTTCGGCGGGCAGCGCTTCGGAGAGATGGAGGTGTGGGCGCTGGAGGCCTACGGCGCGGCCCACACCCTACAAGAACTCTTGACGGTTAAGAGCGACGACGTGCAGGGGCGCACGAAGATCTATGAATCGATCGTGAAGGGACTCAATGCCTCGACGCCCGGCGTGCCTGAATCCTTCAACGTCCTGGTCAAAGAGCTCCAGGGTCTGTGCCTGAACTTGGAGTTGATGAGCACCAAGGACTTGGAGGAGGAGGCTGGCGAGGAGGAGGAGGAGGAGGCGATCGAGGAAACCTTGCCCGAGAGCCTGCTCGGCACCGGATTGATCGAGGCGGGGGAAGAAGAGGGTGAGGAAATGGTGAAGCTTAGCTTGCCGGCCGACGGCGGCGACGCGGCCAAAGAGGACGCTAAAGAATAAAAATTCCCACGGGGGAGTTGAATGTCACGCTCACCGGCTTCTCACGCGTATCATTGCCGGTTTTTCGCACAGCAAGAATCCATATCAGGCCTCATGCCCCGGCCGGGGAGCGAGGCCTGACCGAAGGGAAAAGACAAATACATGGCAACGACCGCAACCACGGGATCCGTCCGCTCGATCTTCAGCTCGAGCCAGCCTGGCCCCAAGGAGGGCCACGGCGGCCGGATCGACGAAACCAACGCCATCTGCCGCATCTCGTTGGCTTCGCCCGAGCAGATTCTGAGGTGGTCAAGCCGCCAGCGGCGGCAGGCCGAACACCTGAGCCATCTGCAACTGGGTCGCCTGGGCGAGGAGATCGATCCGACCAGCTTTGGCGAGGTCAAGAAACCCGAGACGATCAACTACCGGACGTTCAAGCCCGAAAAGGACGGCCTGTTCTGCGAACGCATCTTCGGCCCGGTCAAGGACTGGGAGTGCGCGTGCGGCAAGTACAAGCGCATTAAGTACAAGGGGATCGTCTGCGACCGGTGCGGGGTGGAAGTGACCGAGAGCAAGGTCCGCCGCCACCGCATGGGGCACATCAAGCTGGCCGCGCCGGTCTGCCATATCTGGTTCTACAAAGGGACGAGCAGCCGCGTCGCCAATCTGCTCGATGTATCGGCCCGCGACATGGGCAAGGTCATCTATTTCCAGGACTACATCGTCGTCGAGGCTGGCGATACGCCCCTGAAGGAACGACAGATCCTGTCCGAGGAGGAAACGCGCAAGTACCAAGAAGTCTACGGCGACCAGGTCAAGATCATGATCGGTGCCGAGGCCGTTCGCGAGCTGTTGCGCAAGACCAAAATCGTAGAGGACGCCGATCGGTTGATGGTCGAGATGCGCCAGTGCGAATCCTTGCAGAAACGGGCCAAGATCATCAAGCGGCTCAAGGTGCTCGAAGCCTTTCGCCAGTCCAACAACAAGCCCGAGTGGATGGTGCTGGAGGTGTTGCCGGTCATTCCGCCCGATTTGCGGCCACTCGTGCACTTGGACGGCGGACGGTTCGCGACCTCGGACCTCAACGACCTCTACCGGCGCGTGATCAACCGCAACAATCGGCTCAAACGACTGATCGAACTGCACGCTCCCGACGTGATCCTGCGCAACGAGAAGCGGATGTTGCAGGAAGCCGTGGATGCGCTGTTCGACAACAGCCGCCGCACGCGCCCGACCAAGGGCCACAACAACCGCCCGCTCAAGTCCCTCTCGGACATGCTCAAGGGCAAGCAGGGGCGCTTCCGGCAAAACCTGCTGGGCAAGCGCGTCGATTACTCGGGCCGTTCGGTCATCGTGGTCGGTCCCGAACTACGCTTTAATCAGTGCGGCCTGCCCAAGAAGATGGCGCTGGAGTTGTTCGACCCGTTCATCATCCATGAATTGCAGCGGCGCGGCCACTGCAACACCATCAAGTCGGCCAAACGGATGATCGAGAAGGAGGAACCGGTCGTTTACGACATCCTGGACAACATCATTCACGACCACCCAGTGTTGCTCAACCGGGCCCCGACGCTCCATCGGCTCGGCGTCCAAGCGTTTATGCCCAAGCTGATCGAGGGTAAGGCCATCCAGCTTCACCCGCTGGCCTGTCAGGCCTTCAACGCGGACTTCGACGGCGATCAGATGGCCGTCCACGTCCCGCTGTCGACCGAGGCCAAGCTGGAGGCCCAACTCAGCATGCTGGCCGAGAACAACATCATCTCCCCGGCCAACGGCCACCCGATCGCCAGCCCCTCCCAGGACATGGTTCTTGGCTTGTTTTACGTCACGAAAATGGTCAACGGTGCCAAGGGTGAAGGAATGATCTTCTGCTCCAATGCAGAGGCGCTGATGGCCTATCAGTATGGGAAAGTGGCCTTGCAGGCGGAGATCAAGGTTCGGGTCGACGGGCGCATGGTTACGAGCACGCCCGGACGCATCATCTTCAACGAAGCCTTGCCCAAGGAATTGGATTACTTCGATGAGGACTCGCCGTTTTTCAACCAGCCGATGACCAAGAAGGCGCTGCTGATGCTGGTCGATCTCGCCCACCGCCGTTGCGGCCCCAAACCCACGGCCGACATGCTCGACCGCATTGCGGCGCTCGGTTTCCAGTATGCCAAGGAGGGCGGCATCTC
The DNA here is from genome assembly GCA_963580245.1 of Candidatus Sumerlaeia bacterium. Classification (GTDB taxonomy): domain Bacteria; phylum Sumerlaeota; class Sumerlaeia; order MVZB01; family MVZB01; genus CAUZJO01. The sequence goes on from CAUZJO010000064.1 coordinate 23,435, forward strand.
GATCTGCGTGGACGACATGATGATCCCCGAGAGCAAGCCCAAGGTGATCCGCGAGGCGGTGCGCAACGTCCAACGCGTGCAGAAGCGTTACGAGCAGGGGGCGATCACCAATGAGGAGCGCTACTTCGACGTGATCAACATCTGGTCGCACGCTTCGGAAGCCGTCGCCAAGGACATGACCGAAGGTCTGATGAACGACCAGGATGGCCTCAATCCGATTTTCATGATGGCCCACTCCGGGGCGCGCGGCAACATGGCGCAGATCCGCCAGCTGGCGGGGATGCGCGGCCTGATGCAGAAACCGACCAAGAAACTGACGGGCGGGGTTGGGGAGATCATCGAGTCGCCGATTATGTCCAACTTCCGCGAGGGCCTATCGGTGCTCGAATATTTCATCTCGACACACGGCGCGCGCAAGGGCCTGGCCGATACCGCGCTGAAGACCTCGGACGCCGGCTACCTGACTCGGCGCCTGGTCGATATCGCACAGGACCTGATCGTCACCGAGGAGGACTGCGGGACCACCGACGGGATCGAGGTCACGCCGATCAAGGAGGTGACGGCCGAGGGCGAGCGCATCTTGGAACCGTTGCGCGACCGCATCATCGGTCGCGTGGCCGTGCGCGCGATGAAAAACCCGGTGACGAAAAAATACATCGTCCGGCGCAATACGCTCATTGATGAAGTGCTGTCCCGCGTGATCGAGAATGCCGGATTCGAGAAGATCATGATCCGTTCGGTTCTCACTTGCGAGAGTCGACGCGGCATCTGCGCCAAATGTTACGGGCGTAACCTGGCGACCGGCCGGGAGGTCGAGATTGGCGAGGCGGTCGGAGTCGTCGCTGCCCAGTCGATCGGCGAGCCGGGCACCCAGTTGACCCTGCGCACCTTCCACATCGGCGGGACCGTCAGTCTGCAGCTCGAGGGTTGGTATGAGGCGGTCGAGGACGGGACCATCCACTATCGCGCGGGACTGACGACCGTCCCGCGCACGTCCGAGAGCGGGAAGCTCGAACACGTGGTCATCTGCCGCACGGGGACGATCACCGTCGAGGACCGCAACCGGAACGAGATCCAGGTGCTGCCCAACATCCCATACGGCGCAACAATCACCAAATTCGACGGCGAGGTGGTCAAGAAGGGCGAGAAGTTCGTCCAGTGGGACACCAACCAGACGCCCATCATCGCCGAGAACCCCGGCTTCTTGAAGTACCAGGACATCATCCGCGGCGTAACGGTGGCCGAGGACATCGACTCGCGCACCGGCAACATCCAGCTCATCATCCAGGAGCATAAGGAAGAGCGGCATCCGCAGATTCAGATCCTTTCGAAGACCAAGGGCAAGAAAAATGAGGTGATCGCCACCTACAACCTGACTTCCGGCGCGATCATCGTCACCGATCTAGAGGACGGCAAGGAGATCGAGGCCGGTCAGATTCTAGCGCGCCTGCCGAGACTGCGGCTCAAAAGCAAGGACATCACCGGCGGCCTGCCGCGCATTGATGAATTGTTCGAGGCGCGCAAACCCAAAGACGCGTCGGTCATCGCCGACGTGGACGGTCAGGTCGAGATCCGCGGCATCCTAAAGGGTGCCCGGCGCGTGGCCGTCATCACCGAAGACGGTCAGGAGAGCCTCTATTCGGTCCCGCTGGTGCGCCACCTGATCGTGCGCGACGGCGAGCAGGTCAAGGCCGGCGACCCGCTGACCGACGGCAGCGTGAACCCCCACGACTTGCTGCGTATCAAGGGCGAGAAGAACGTGCAGGAGTTCCTGCTCCAGGAGGTCCAGGAGGTCTACCGGCTGCAGGGCGTGACGATCAACGACAAGCACATCGAATCGATCGTGCGCCAGATGCTGCGCAAGGTGGTCGTCGAGGAGGTGGGCGATACGCGCCTGCTTTTCGGCCAGCAACTCGACAAGTTCGAATTTCAAGAGGAGAACCAACGGACCGTCGCCGAGGGCGGCAAACCGGCGGTGGCCCGGCCCAAGCTGCTGGGCCTGACCAAAGCCTCGCTCGAGACCGAATCGTTCATCTCCGCCGCCTCGTTCCAGGAGACCACGCGTGTGCTGACCGACGCGGCCGTGCGCGGGCGCTACGACTACCTGCGCGGGCTCAAGGAGAACGTCATCATGGGCCTGCTGATCCCCGCCGGGACGGGTCTGGGCATCTACAAGGAGTACGAACTTATACCGGAAGCCGAGGCGCTGGAGGCCCTGCAGGCCCGCGTGGCGGCAGAAGAGACGGCCGCGGGCGAGGAAGCCGAAGAAGAACTGGCCACAGCGGGCGACGGGAACGGGCACCAAGTTGTCGCCGAGCCACAGGTTGTCGCCGAGCCGCAAGCCGACGGTGGGCCGCAGACCGGTGGCGAGGGCCCAACCGGCGAACAGACTTCTTAAGCCCCTCGTTCAGACGGAGACGACGCCTTCGTAAACCTCATTGCGGG
>CAUZJO010000065.1:0-25795 GCA_963580245.1 Candidatus Sumerlaeia bacterium
CCCTCGTGCAACCCCTACCTGACGTTCAGTGCCATGCTGATGGCGGGGCTCGACGGGATTCAAAACAAGCTGGATCCGGGCGATCCGCTCGATAAGAACCTCTACGACCTGCCGCCCGAAGAGGCCAGGCTGATCAAGAAGGTTCCCGGCTCTCTCGAGGAGGCGCTGGCCGCGCTCGAGGCCGACCACGAGTTCCTACTCAAGGGCGACGTGTTCACCGAGGACGTCATCGAGAATTGGATCGATTACAAGACCGAGAACGAGGTCAACCAGGTCCGCCTGCGGCCCCATCCCTACGAGTTCCACCTCTACTACGATATCTAAAGCACTCTTGAGGGATGGCCGCCGGTTGCGGTCGTTCCCCTCCCGCGGCGTCCAACACTAGGGCCGCTTCCAGCGAAAGCTGGAGGCGGCCCTCCCATTTCGGATAACCCCAGCAACGAATCTTCCACGGCGGAGCGCGGACACGGGGCCGGAGGGTCGCGGCTGGCCGTCGGCACCCCGCGCGGGCCGGCGTCGGGCCCATGGCGGGGTGGAGGAAATCTTACCGAATTGTCGGCTTCCCCTCTCGTTGCCTACACCCGTGTAGGCAACGCTCGCCGCGCGCCACCGGCCCCAACCCGCCGGCACGCCAAAAAATGGCTAAATTCAAGGTATCGGATGGTCGAAAGACTAAGAGGAGTAGATCCCCCGAGCGGGGGGCGTCGCCTATTGTCAGGGGCCAATGCAAGAGCAGTACGGTTGTCCGATGTTTGAGCTGTCGTCCATTATCCAGGAGATCAACCAGCAGATCGACGGCATTGCCTTCGCGCGCCTGTTCGATTATCACCCCAGCAAGATCCAGTTCCTCGGCAACACCCTGAAATTCTTCTGCCCGGTCCACAACGAGCTCGCCTTCCGCTCGATGGTCCTGGACATGGAGAAGCACTAATTCAAATGCACGATGAAGCGCTGCCCCTGCTTCGAGGGCGGGATGTTCGTCGAGCTGTGGGCCTCCTTCCGCAAGATCGAGGTGATCGAGGCGGCACTGGAGCTTGCCGAGAAGCTCGAGATCGACGTTGATGTGCATTCGATCCACAAGCTGGCCGAATCATTGAGCGATAATGCCGAGCAGGCCCTCGCCCAGAACGACCTGCCCTCGGCCCGCGGCGCGCGGCGCGGTCATGCAAGCCCTGGCGATCGATTCCCACGACCTCCAGGTCCACCTGCTGTCGGCCCAGATCTTCGAGGCCGAAGGCCGCCGCGAGGAAGCACTCGACGAGCGGTTGATGGTCTACGACACGTATCTCGACCACCAGGAACACGAGTCGGCCCGCGCCCTGCTCGATCTGATGCTGCGCAACTCGACGCCGAATCTGGCCCTCCTCGAGCGCCGCGTCGAGCTGGCGAGGCTCGAAAAGAGCGCCCCGGCACTCAACGAGTCACTACGTCAACTGGGCGCATACCAGCAGGCCAACAACAAACTGCGCAAGGCCATCGTGGCGTTCGAGGAAGCGCAACGGCTCGATCCGCGCTCCCTCGAATTGCTCGAGACCTTGGCCGGGCTCTACGAAAAAGCCGGCGATCGCAAAGCCCTCAACGTCACGCTCGGCGAGTTGGCCAAGCGTTACGAGGCCGACGAAGACATCAACCGCTTGCTGGCCGTGCTCAACCGGCAGGCCGCGTTGGATCCTCGCGACCTGGCGGAACGGGACGAGACCGTTTAATTCGCGCTGCACGAGCGCGCCCATGCGTGGGCCGTCAGCGAACCGGCAATATTCAAAATCTCAGTTCAATACAAGGAAACCGCAAGGCGGTGGAACGTGCTCAGGCGTGGGAGCGGGCCAGAAATCTTTGGCGCGCATAAACGATCAGCCCCAGCAAGATCACCAGCGTCTCGGCGGTCCAGAACAGCGTCAGTTTGCCCATCACGCCTGAGGTGAACCCATAGGAGTGCAGCCCCACGCCAAGCAGGTTGACTCCCCACCACGAGAACGCCACGACCATCCCGCCGAAGACCGCCGCCATGCAAATCCCCAACTCGCGCAGGTATCCGCCCATCCGTCCGTGCAGGATAATCAAGTTCCAGATAACGATCAGTAGCGCCCCGTTCTCCTTGGGGTCCCAGCCCCAGAAACGGCCCCAACTGTAATTGGCCCAGATCCCGCCCAGGACCGTCCCCACCAGCGAAAAGAGCAACCCGAAGCAGACCACCCCATAGGTCATGCGCGAGACCATGCGATAGAACTCGCGGTTGCCGCTGAGGCCAAAGAGTTTGGCGAAGATATACACGTGGCCGATCGCCGCGGCGAGGAACCCCGCCGCATAGCCGATATTGATCGTCGTCACGTGCGTCGAGAGCCAGAAATTGGAGTTGAGCACCGCGATCAACTGACCCATCGTGTCGCTGCCGTCGGTTAGTTCGTAGTTGTTCGCGACAAACAGACCCGCCATCCCAAGCAACGCGGCGACCCCCAGCGCGATGCGTTTGCGGTTGATCCATTCAATCACCAGCGCAACGACGATCGCCACGGCCGGGATGAACAGCGTCGTCTCATAGAGGTTCGTGATCGGAGGCCGGCCGCGGATGATACAGCGCAACGTAATCCCCACGATCAGCAGGACCGTCGGCGTTACGATAAACCCCGTGGCGACCCGGGCCAGCCAACGGCTGTTCGGAAAAAGCCACAGGCAGGCCACCAGGATGAAGCCGAGAATGAACAGCACGAGGCTATAGTGGAAGGGTTTGAGCTTGTAGAAGAAGATTTCCAGCCCAAATCCCCACAGATCGCCCCGCTCGCGGGCGGCGTGCGTAACGCTGCCGACGAGCCGCGTCAGCGTGTGGTTGAACGCCTTTTCGTCGCCCAGTTGATGGGGCAGCTTTTCGAGCAGGGCAAGCTGCGTGAGTCCGGTTTGAGGAAATGCCTCGGTGCTGACGACCTCGAGGATCATCTCGCCGGCGGAGATGTATCGCTCGCTTTCGGACCCGCCCGGCGGAAAGATCGACAAGGCAACCGACCGCTTTCCAACCAGCTCGATGTTATCGAGCAACGCCAGCAGCGTTTGCAGGTCTTCGATCGACATCGCCTCCTCGTTCTCGCTCAGCATGGTTTCCCCCGCCCTGAGCGCCGAGCCATGGAGCACCAGTAGCTGAGTGAACAACGGAAGGCGCGACACCAGGTCGCTGTACGACATTGCCTGAAGCGCCTCGGCGTTGGTTTCAGGCATGTAACGGGCCAGCCTCGCCTCCCGCTCACCGATCAGCGGAATATGGGCGAACTCGAGCGCCTGGGTCAGGCTCTGCAGCTCGAGGTAACTTTCGAACAGGTTTAACAGTTGCTTCTGCTCGAGACTGCGATCGTCCTCTGGGATCCCGAAAAACGACTCGGCCAATTGGCGCAGCTTCGGCTCGACCTCTTCCAGTTCGCGCAACGCAAACCGCGTTCGAGGGTCCTCGTCGGGCAACCCCAGCATTTGCATCACGGCCGGGTTCTCGATCAGGATCACCTTAAAGTCTTTGGTCAGGTCGGGATAAAACAGCGTGTTCAGCAGCCACTCCATCGAGCCCAAGCGCGTTTTGTCCTCGATCTTCAGCCGCGAGCGACCGCTGAACTTGACCAGTTCAAACCGGGCGAACGTGGACAGGGGCTTGATCCGTCCGCCATCCTGGATCGGCAGGCGCGAGGCAAGCTCGAGCGTCTCCTTGGACCAATGCGGCCGAAGCCCCAACGCCGCGGCGTCCGAACCCCCAACAAGGATCCCCAACAAGGCCAAGACCGGCCAAATGACTATGAGACGATGTCTAATTATCATGAGAACTCACAAACGCGTTCTTCCAAATTCATGTTTTCTATCCCTCACCTTGACCAATGTATTGCCGCGCTTCGCGAAGATCAAGATACGGCTACTTCATCGCGCCTGACGCGCCCGCTCGGAGCGCAAGTAACGAACCAACGTGATGCCGAACTGAGTCAACAATCCGACCGAGATAATAATGCACGCAACCAGCGGCCACTGGTCGGCGGGATTGCGCACCACCGCAAACGTCGATGACATCTGTCCGGTCCGCGGGTTCTCGAAGAACGAGGCCTGAAAAAAAACAAGTCCCTTGTGTCGTAGCGGGTGGTTCATCTTGATCGTCAGGTCCTCGCGGGTTTCCCCTTCGATCTTGGTCACGTCACTCCTGAACGCCCGCGGCATGCTCGTCCCCGGATGAAGTTCGCGTATGAAACGATTGAGTTTCAGGGTGAAGGGCACGGTCCAGGTTCTTCTCTGAAGCTTCAAGTCCCACTGTTTGCCGCCGGCTTCGACCGTCAGCGGAAGGCTCGCATGGTCGCTCAGCCGGATGGAACCGCCCCACAGGATGGCTTCGCGCCGCTCGCCGCTCTGCTTGTCGCGCAGGGCCAGATAAAGTCCCGGCAGATTGCGCTCGTTCTCTTTCTCCGGAGAGAGTTTTTCGAAAAAAAAGCCGTCCACGATTTTCCGCTTGGCGGTCGCCGCGGATCGTTCGGGTTGCGGGATGCCGTTTCGCGCGTATTGGCCGACCACGACATCGAAGGGCCAATCCCCTGATTGAATCGTCCGTTCCTGACCCCGAGAGAGGTCGGCGAAGAGCTCCTCCGGGACCACGTACTCCTTGTTGTGGTCGGCCGTGCTGGTATCGGCCACCACAAGTTCCCATTCATGGTAACTGCTGAATCTGCTGGACGACTGGTCGGGCGCCAGCGTCATCTGGCCCTCGATGGCGAAGTGGTGGGTCACCAACCCCGCCAGCAACATGAACAGGATGCCGACATGGATCACGTAAATCCCCGCTTTCGCCCATGAGGGCCGCATGCGCACGAACATCCCCACCAGCAGGTTGATCGAGAGGATGACCGATAACAAATAGACGCCGGGCAGCGGCAGTTTCAGCCCGTTCGGAAACTCATGGACCAAGAAAAACGCACTGAAGTAGCGGTCCTGAACCTCATAGAGCCCAACGCGCGCCTGCTCGAGCGTCCCCAGCAGCGTGAGTAGAAACAGGAAAAGCAGGACGACAATAGCCAACCCGAAGGAGGAAAAGAAGCGAAGCAGTGCGTTGAGCGGAGATTTCTTCATCGTGGGTAACGGGCGAGCGTTCAATCAAATGGTTCGAAGCGATCGGCAAAACGCCACAAAGTTCTCTTTCTGCGCCGCCACCTGTTCGGCGGGGCCGACCATCTTCACGAAAAGGGCTTGGTCTTGGAAAGGGCAAAACGTGCCGAGCATCGCATACCCTTCCTGTTTGGGGCCTCGCATCCCTTGGTAGGCGCCCTGGATCTCAATCAGCGGCGAGCTGTGACCCAACAGTTCGATCTTGTCCAATCCCTGGACATCCTGGGACGAGGGCGCGGGCTGGCTCATCTGGCGATACCAGCGCTGAATATTCGCGACGTCCCCACCGCCCGCAATCGAGATATAACAGTCCACAATCTTCTCCGGGCCCGAGACGAACGAAACCATCCGCATCGGGCGGGGCGAGGCTTCCTCCCATCCCGGAGGGACATTCCAGACAACGGGCAAGGCGGCCTCCTCGGTGCCCGGCGTCGCCGGGGCGGGTTGCGCGGAGACTTGCGGCTGGACCGGCGGGTGAGAATGAACCGGTTCGGCCCCGTGCAAATGTAGGCCGGCGCAAAACCTCTTATACCTCTCAAGGTGCGTGGTGATGATCGAAGCGGGCCCCACCATCAGGACCGATATCGACCGATCCGCGAGCTGGGCGACGCAGCCGATCAGTTGGTATCCCTCCTTGGGCGATCCACTCATGCTCCGATAGGATCCCTTGAGATCGAGGAGCGCGACGTTTTGGCCGAGCACATCGATCTTCTCTAATCCCCCCAATTCGGCATCGCTGATCGGTTCCAGCCCCATTTGTCCCCGCCAACGATTGATGTTGATCAACTGACCACCGCCGCTGAGCGTCGTGACGTAGCATTGGGCCGCCTGATCATCGCCCAAAATAAAGTTCGGGTTGCGCAGTTGCGTCGGCACGACCTCACGCCAGCCGGCCGGCGTCGACCACTCCGGCGTCGGCTCGGGCCGCCCCCCTGGTCCGCTCCCCGGGTGGGCCGCGGCTTCCCCAATCCGAAACCCAAACCGTTCCGCGCTGGTGCGTTCGGGGTCCGAAGCGGAGTCGCCCTTGGGCGCCGGTCTGGTCTCGTTGACGGTGATCACCGGCGGATTTTGGGAGCCACACGACGCGATCAGGGCGAAAACGGTCGTGCATAGCGGGATCCACAAAAAGGGCGACCGGTTGGCGAGATCATAACTCCGGTGGGGGATTCTCCTCGATGCGTGATTCATGATGTGTAAACCATACTATGCCGTTCAGGTGCGGGTCCGTTAGACGCCGCTCGCGGCCACCTCCAGCCCGGCCCGGGCCTGGCGCGCAAGCAGGGCCGCCCCAATCACACCGGCGTCGTCCCCCAGCGCGGCTTCGACGATGCGCACGCCGGTTTGGGCCGATTCAAACGCCTGCCGACGAAACGCCTCAACAACCAAATCGAGGTAAGGTTTGCCCAACGCCTCGACCAGGCCACCCCCGAGCACGAAACACTCGGGATTGAGCAAATTGGCAACCGATCCCAAACCAATCCCCAACTGCTTGGCCCCATTCTTGATCACCTTCACGAACACTTTGTCGCCGCTCTCGAAGGCTAGCTTGAACTGCTTGGAACGAATCTGCACACCCTCATCGCCCAGCTGCTTCCTGGCCTTCTTGTCGCCCTTGAGCGCTTCACGGACTTCTCGCGTCATGGCGGTCCGCGATGAGAAGGCCTCCATGCACCCCCGGCGACCGCAACCGCAAACCGGCCCCTTGGGATCGATACACATATGACCGATCTCGCCGGCGATGTGATTGGCGCCCTCCCACAGCTTCCCGCCGATCACCACCCCGCCGCCGATGCCGGTACCCACGAAGACGCCCACGCAGGAGCGGGTCCCTTCGGCCGCCCCGCGCTTGTATTCGCCCCAGGCACCCGCGTTGACGTCGTTGCACAAATGGCTTTCGATGCCCAGTTTGTCTTCGAGGATCGATTTCAGGGGTACGTTCTTCCACTTCAAATTGGGCGCCTCCAAAATGACCCCGCTGGCAGGGTTCAGGGGCCCCGGCGCGCCGATGCCCAGGCATTCAATCTGCCCCGGATCGAGTTGAGCGGTGGCGAGGGCCTCGTTGGCCGTTTCGACAATCCTCTCCACCACCGCTTCCTGACCCAATTCAGCTCGGGTCTTGTTCTTTGCCCGGCTGAGAATCTGACCCTCCCCGTTGATGACGGCGGCGAGGATCTTCGTCCCACCCATGTCGATGCCCAAGGTATAGACTTGATCGTTCATCTTGACCGCCCCTTCGGACGTTGCATAATCAAGTGGACCGGCAATACCGTTCCGCATAAAATATACCTTAGTAACAGGAGCCATGAACACCTAAAAATGGAGCATCGTAAAAAAGAGCGCACGGCCGATCGTGTTTGTAGAGTATAGGTTTTATAATATAAATGTAATAATCACTACAGGCATTCGGCCCCGGCCGCTGCCGAAATCACATTGTTCAATCAATTCACGTTTTGGCTTTCACCCGCCGATGCTTCATGGTAGGATCCTACTGTCGGGGGTGAATAAGAGGTCGAATATCGTCGCAACCGGTCGGCTCCGGCCCTGATTTGAAAACGTCAAAAGGAATGTGTCCAATGGGTATGCCAGGTTCCACCGAAATGATCATCGTGTTGATCATCGTGTTGATCATCTTCGGGCCCAAGAATCTTCCGCGGCTTGCTCAGTCCTTCGGCCGCTCAGTTCGGGAGCTTAAGAAGGGGCTGCAGGGTATGGGCGATGACGTCAAGGGTTCGATGGACGAAGATTTGAAGAGCCATACGGACCAAGCGAGCGCCTCGGCGGCCAAATCCGAGGATGCGGCCGTTGATCCCGGCGAAGCGGTCAAATCCAAGAACGTCTGAACGGCCGGCTCCGATTCGCCCTTTCGCGTTTTCACGCCTTAGCGGCACTTATGTCCCGGAAACCCTCGCGAATGCCTGCTGGCGGCCCACTGTCCCACCGATCCGTCAATGAACCGTAATCCGGAGAGCGAAATGTCCCTCATCGGGCATCTGGATGAGTTACGCTCACGGCTCATCATTAGCATCTTGGCCCTTTTCGTGGGCATGATCGCCGGTTTTCTCTTGGCTGATCCCATCATTCGAATCATTACTGAGCCTATTACAGGACTTGCGCGGGATCCTGATCCGGATCGCGCGCTGGTCCTCAGATTCGACCCCGCTGGTGGCGCACGGTTAGACCTGGACTCGCTTCCCGATCCCAAGGCCAGTGTCTCGCAAACCCTCGTGATTATCGTCGAGGGCGACCCGGAGAGGAAATACTACATCGGCGGGCGGCCATCGCAGCAGTTCATCACGACGGGCCCGCTGGATCCCATCATGATGAAACTAAAGGTCGCCCTCATCATGGGGCTTCTACTGGCGCTTCCCATTATTATTCGTCAGATCTGGGGGTTTGTGTCACCGGGTCTGAACCAGAAGGAGCGTAAAGTCACATACCCCATCCTCATGGGATCGATCGTTCTTTTCCCCCTGGGTGCCCTGTTCGCATTCTTTATGGTGAAAATACTTCTGATTGTCATGAATTCCTATAAACTGGAAGGCATTGACATGACTCACTTTACGGATTTCTTTAAGCTTCTATCGCTCTTAACCACGATGATGCTCATCTTTGGCGTGATTTTCGAGCTGCCCCTCATGGTTGCGATCGCGGCAAGAATCGGGCTGGTCACGCCCGACATGCTTCGACGCTACCGCCGCCACGCCTATGTCGGGCTCGCGTTCGCTTCGATGATCCTCACCCCCGCCGATCCATTCACCATGCTGATGGCCTTTTTCCCTCTCATCGGCCTATATGAACTGTCGATTGCCCTGGCCAAACCGATGGCCTTCTTGCACCAGCGAGACTTGAAAGAGTGAGCCTTTTCTCTTCCGCGAGGGATTAGTTCGAGCTAATCTTCTTTTCCCGCTACTCTTATCATTCGGATGGAACGCGGGAACTTAAAGACGCCATGCGACGCTGTCGACCGAGATGCGAAAACGATACCTCATCACTTTGCTCGCCCTGTCAATTCCGCTAGCTGGATGCCAGATTCGCCTGGCCCCGCAATTGGATCCCTTTTACACGGCGGTATTAAGGGAATTCCCCACGCACGAGGCCGCGCTCTTTGGTCAGGGCAATTATCTGATTCGGCAGGGTCGGTACTTTGAAGCCGTGGAATACTTCCGCAGACTTGTCTCACACTTTCCGGAACACGAGGGGGGCTGGATCAGCCTGGGTCAGTGCGAACTGGAATTGAATCAATTTAGACGAGCTGAAACGGCGTTTCGGCGAGCGGAGGGTCTGGAAAGGAGTCTTGAATCCCAAATAGGACTGGCGAACTCGCTGATTTTCCAAGGAAGGGTCGAGGAGGCTCGAGAGGTTGCCACTGCGATTGAACAGCACATGGGAGCATCGGCAATCCTTTATCGAATTCTGGGCGATATCGCGTTCGTTGAGAAAAACTCCCGCCAGGCTGTTGATTATTACCATAAGAGTCTGGCCAGCTCGCCTAACCAGAAAGACCTGAGGGACCGGATCACGGATATCGAACAGCACTTGACATTCAAATAAGGGAACCCTTATCAATAACTCAGAGGCCTCCCGTTTGGGGGCGCGGGGTGTTTCACGTGAAACAGCCGCCGACGCCCAAACGATGGGTCAATTCCCACGAACCAACCCAAAATGCACCATATCATCGCCGTCGCTAATCAGAAAGGGGGAGTCGGGAAGACAACCACGGCCGTTAATCTAGCGGCTTGTCTGGGCGCGAAGGGCCATCGAGCCCTTTTGATCGACCTGGATCCCCAGGCCAATGCATCCAGCGCCGTCGGCTGGGATACCAATACGCTCAATGCATCGATTTACGAGGCTCTCGTTGAATCCCAAAAGCCCATTATTCAGCCGCTGAACGAACATTTCCAGAATATCTCGCTCGTTCCTTCCTCGATGGACCTGGCTGGGGCGGAATGTGAACTCTTTGAACGGGAGGAACGCAATACGGTGCTCAAGCAGGCCATTGAGCGTCTGGACGAGGATTTTGAATTTGTGATCATCGATAGCCCCCCGAGTCTGGGTCTGCTGACGCTTAATGCGCTGGTCGCCGCGGATTGGGTCCTGATCCCCGTCCAGGCTGAATACCTTGCCTTGGAAGGGCTATCCCGGATGATCCACATCATCCAAAGGATGAGTCGGCAACAGAATCCTGGACTTCGCATCGTCGGCCTCGTGGCCACGCAATATGACGGGAGGACTAATTTGGCCCAACAGGTGTTTGAAGAACTCCAACGGGCTTTCCCGGATAAGCTTTTCCAGACCAAGATCACCCGTTGCGTTCGCTTGAGTGAAGCCCCCGGATTTGGTCAACCCATCATCTACTATGACCCCCGCTCGGTCGCGGCCGAGCAGTATTTCGAGCTTGCGGAGGAGGTCTTGCATGCCTGTGAAGAAACGCGGATTGGGTCGCGGGCTTGACGCTCTACTGGGAGTCAGCGAGCTTTCCACTGAGACGATGCATGCCCCGCAGATCGTGCGGAGCATGCCGATCGCGCATCTAAAGCCCAACCCGTACCAGCCCAGAACGCGGATGGACCCGGACCGCCTGGAGGAACTGGCGGCCTCAATCCAGCAGAGCGGCATCATTCAACCGCTGATCGCGCGCAAGAACCAGAACGATCAATTTGAAATCGTTGCCGGCGAACGCCGCTGGCGGGCGGCGCAGCGCATCGGGTTATCGGAAGTCCCGGTGGTGGTGAAGGAACTGGACGATGAGGAAATGCTCGAGCTGGCTCTTGTTGAGAACCTCCAGCGAGACGATTTGAACCCGATCGAGGAGGCTCGGGCCTATAAACAGCTGATCGAAGGGTTTGAGCTGAGCCAAGAGAGCGTGGCCCACAAAGTAGGGAAATCCCGGGTTGCCGTCACGAATTCGCTCCGGTTGCTTCGCCTACCGGAGAAGATTCTGCGCTGGATCGAGGAAAGCGCAATCTCGGCGGGTCACGCTCGTTCGATGCTCTCGTTGGAGAACGAATCGCTCCAGCTTGTCCTGGCCCGCGAGATCATGAGCAAGGGGCTGAGCGTCCGCGAGGTGGAAAGTCGGGTTCGGCGCCTACTGAAGGCACCCGATCCCACTCCTAAGGCCGAGACCCCGACGATCGAACTCGATGCTCATGATCTAGAGGAAAAATTGACAATCCATCTCGGATTGCGGGTCAGAATTGCTCCCAAATCAAACACCGAAGGTAAGATCGAAGTCTATTATTCGACCCTGGATGAATTCAGCCGGTTCTTCGATCACCTAGGGATCTCATTGCAAGAGGAACTTTAAACCGAATGAAACCCTTCCCAATCAGGAACAGAAGGCATATGCGTTGGAAATTTACGACCACCGGACGCTTTCGATCCAAGTTACGCATCGTCCTGTTGTCATCCCTTTTCTTAGTGAGCCTGTCCACTCTCGCCCTGGCCCAAGCCGAATCATCCAGCCTTAAGGGTCTTATCGGGGTGGATGTCTTCAAGATGATTCGCGACGCGGACCTGTTGGGCAAGACCTGTCTGGTGATCCTCGCGATCTTTTCGATCATGAGCTGGATGGTGATTGTCTATAAGTTCCTGCATATCCGCCAGGCGTTGGTTCAAACCGACGCATTCGTGGAAATCTGTAATCAAGGCTCGGGCAAGCTCGAAGAGGCCTTCCGGCACGCTTCGACCTATCCCGATTCCCCTCTGGCGCAGATTTTGCGCGAGGGCTATCTGGAGCTCGAAATCGAAAATTGGTATCGAGAGGGCTACGGCGAATCAATCGAAATGCGCATCGAACTGGCCAAGGTCGGCGTCGACCGCATCTTCGAACGAACCATCGCCGGCGAAATCAACCATTTGGAAAGCAAACTAATCTTTCTTGCCACGACGTCCAACGTTTGCCCATTCATCGGTCTGTTCGGCACGGTTTGGGGCATCATGGGGACGTTTCAGTCGCTGACGGATACTCAATCGGTCGTACTCAGTTCACTGGCCCCGGGTCTGTCGACCGCCTTGCTTACCACGGTCGGAGGGTTGTTTTGCGCGATCCCGGCTTCTGTTATGTATAATTTCTTGACGAACCAAGTGCGGGTTTTGGTCTCGCGCATGGATGCGTTCGCGCTGGAACTTAGCAATGTGATACAGAAAGAAGTCATGAAGCAATCAGTAATGGTATAGATGACACGTTCATGATTATGTAAAATACTTATTAGGTGGCATGCCATGCGTCGACATCACGAGGCCCTGCAAATCATGTCCGAGATGAACCTGACCAACTTGCTCGACACGGCATTCATCCTGTTGATCGCCTTTATGTTGGTCGCCCCGATGCTCAAGCATGGCATTGAGCTGGACTTGCCCAAGGTCTCGCGCAAGGACCTCCAGACCGAGGCCAAAACGATCACCATCGTGATCGCGAAGAGCCCCGAGGAGGGATTTACCGAACCGATATACGTCGAGGACCAGCGCGTCGATCTGGAAGGTTTGGAGGCGATCATCCGGGACACCATGGAAAAATTTGAGAACTTCTCCGTCGCGATCGAAGGGGACCGGGCCTCGACATGGGGGACATACGCGCAGGTCCTCGGGTTGTTGCAAAACCTCGGCGTGGAGAAAATCGGTCTGGTCACCGAACCTCTGGAACTGGAATGAGAAGTGGTCCGTTGCTTTCTGATTTCCGTGCTCTGGCATTTGATAATTATTGTTGTATTATTACTGATGAGTGTGTACACGCCTCCTCCGAAACTCGCCGTTCCCGTCCAGATTGAAGTGATCCAGCGTGAGCCGGCGCAGCCCGAGCCCGAGTCGACGCCTGAACCGAGCGTCGAACCCACACCGCCGCCCACGCCCGAGCCAACTCCGGTGCCGACGCGCGAACCGACACCCCGTCCCACGACCGAGCCCACGCCGGAAATCCAAATCCCCGATCTGGATTTGACCCCGACGCCCACTCCAACGGGCACCCCCACGCCTACTCCCTCGCCCACTCCCAAGTCCAAGAAGCCGCCTCAGAAGCAGAAGACAGCCGACGTCAAAGAGGTCTTCGAGGAGGACGCCGATGTCATTGAGGAGGAGCCGACACCGACGGCGACCCCGACGCCCAGGCCAAAGGCCACGGCCGCGCCAACCCCCACCCCCCGGCCGCTCGTGACGCCCAAGCCCGTCGTCACCCCCGTGCCGACGATCGATCCGTCGGCTTTTGAATCCAAAGACAAACAAGAGGTCAAGGCCAATAAGGAAATGGGCGAGGCGGTTTCGATCGAGACAACCGGCGCGCAGGACCTTGGGCTCACTTACCTTGCGATCGTGCGCTCCCAGGTCGAGAGCAACTTCCGCCATCCGTTCTCGAACACGGGCTTGCAATGCCGCATCAGGTTTACGATCCTCAAGGACGGCACGATTGATAAGGGCTCGTTCCATATCGAACAATCGACCAGGAACGCGAGCATGGATCAGTATGCGATCCGCGCGCTGAATGAGACCGGCAAGGTGCCACCGCTATATGACGATTACACGAAACCCCACCTGCGTGTTATACTGACGTTCGAGTTCAGCAGCCGTGGAGGGTCGGAGTGAGGAGAGTGCATCATGGCGATCACGCCGCTGGAGTTTGAACAACCCCTTGTGGAGTTGGAGGAGCAAATCGCGCAAATCGGGGACCCCGAAGGACTCGGCAATCCCGAGCGCGCCAAGCTGAGCGACCTGGAGCAATCCCTCGAAGAGAAGCGCAAGGAGATATACGGGAACCTGACGACGTGGCAGCGTATTCAGCTTGCGCGCCACCCGTCGCGTCCGCATACGCTCGATTACGTCGGCCAGCTGTTCGACGAGTGGACCGAACTACATGGCGACCGCGCGTTCAGCGACGACCATGCCTGCGTGGCGGGGTTTGCGCACTTCCGCGAGGTCCCGGTCGCGATCATCGGCCAGCAGAAGGGGTCCGACGTGCGCGACAACGCCTTTCGCAATTACGGCAGCATGCATCCCGAGGGCTACCGCAAGGCGCTGCGCGTGATGAAGCTGGCCGAGAAGTTCGGGCGGCCGATTTTCTGCTTCATCGACACGCAGGGCGCGTTTCCCGGGGTGGGGGCCGAGGAACGCGGCCAGGCCGAGGCAATCGCGCGCAACATCATGGAGATGTCGCTGCTGCGCGTGCCAATCATCTGCGTGGTGATCGGCGAAGGCGGCAGCGGCGGGGCGCTGGGGATCGGCATCGGCGACCGCATGCTGATGCAGGAGAACGCCTATTACAGCGTCATCTCGCCCGAGGGCTGCGCCTCGATTCTGTGGCGCGATGCCAAGTTCGCCCCCCAGGCCGCCGAGGTGCTCAAGCTAACCTCGCAAGACCTGCACTCGATGGGCGTGGTCGACGAAATCATCCCCGAACCCCTCGGTGGCGCCCACCGCGACCCCACCACCACCACCGGGCTGATGGCCGAGGCCCTCGCCCGCCACCTCGAGGACCTCTCCGCCACCGATGTCGACACCTTGCTCGAAGCGCGGTTTCAGAAATATCGCGCGATCGGGGTGTGCGGCGAAGACGCGGGGGAGTAGCGGAAGAGGGGTCGAAAGCTCTCCTCGGCGGGGAGCGGAGAAGTGCTCATGACTGAAGAAGAGACGCCTGAATCGCTGCTGAAGTTTTTCGACGCTCTCGATAGCGCCGAGGCCGAGGAGGGCGAGTGTCAGATTCATTATGGATGTGGCTGCGTGATCCGGAAAGGCCGGCTCGCCGTCCAGCGGCTCCTGGCCGCGCAACAGGGCGCCCAGCCCCCGCTCACCACGCAACCCCCATCCGAACCCGAAGATCATGCCGGCGGAGGGCCCGCCGAAGAGGCCCGTCCGACTGAGGACCAACTCAGGATCGAGGAACTGACCGAAGAGCTGACCGACGCGAAGGAAGAATACGACCGGGCCGTCGCGCAAAACCTGCAACTGGTCGGCGAGAACGGCAAGCTCAAAGAAAAAGTCCAACTCCTCCAAAAACAAGTCAACCGCCTCTACGACAAAGTCGAAATGAGTTCGATCCTGGACCAGCTCGAATCGACCCCGGCCAAGCAAAAACCGACCGAACCATCCGAATCAGCGCCGGAAACAAAAGGCGGCGAAGAACCCAACGAGCCACCGACGCTTCCCGATGCGCTCATCGAATGTGAAGGGGCCGCGCGGGTGACGGAGAGTGAAAGCACTGAAGACGGATCGGAGGAAGAGGTCTCCAAAAGGTAGCTGAAGATACCACATAAGGCTAACCGTACACCTATCGAGGGGTGATAGAGCCGGCGAAGATCAGCGACGATCTCCTCTCTTCTGCGCATTCTGTTGGGTGATTTAAGTCGGTCATTCTGAAATCGCTAGATAATCCATGAAATTCAAAACGATCGAGACCGTAGTTCTTAACAAGGACCTGCCGACGCTTGGCCTACGCAAAGGGGACCTGGGGGCTGTTGTCGAGGTTTATGAACCCGATGGCCTGGAGGTTGAATTCGTTACGGCGTCGGGGCGGACCGAAGCGCTTGTCACGCTCAATGTCGAAGACGTGCGGGCCGTCGTGGACTCGGACCTTGTGGCCGTACGACCTTTCAAGGCGCCTGTGGCATAGCGCTTCCCCTCCAATCGGTAAGACTCATAAACGAAAGCATCCGCCCGGCGCGCTCGCCCTGGCCTCGGTAGGAGTGATAGAGGTCGGGGTGGCTGAGCGTGCAGGATTCGCTGTCGAAGATGCGGTTGGGGGGTAAGCCCGCTCCTTCGAGCTGTCGGCGCGCCAGGAAGGCGAGGTCGAGGTGGGTGCCGCCGGGGGTCAGTTGGTCGGGGGGGATGTTGGGGAAGGTGGACTGAAATTGGGCGGCTAGGTTGGGGCCGACTTCGTATTGGTCGGCGCGGATGCAGGGGCCTAGCCAGGCTTGGAGGGCTTTGGCGCCGCTGCCTCGGTCGATCATTCGCCGGGCGATGAGGCCGGCGAGGTTGGCCCTCAGTCCGCGCCAGCCACAGTGGGCGAGGCCGACACGGTGGTTTTCTTCGTCGAGCAGAAACAGGGGGAGACAGTCGGCGGTCTGGACGACGATGAGGGTTCCGGGGACTTCGCAGATCAGGGCGTCGGTCTCGCGGAAGCGGCCTGACTGTTTGTCATTGGGGAAGAATTCGATGTCGATGGCGGATTCGTGGCCGGATTTGGTGACGACGCCGATGTTTGTGCCGTGGACCTGGTGGGCACCGAGGGTGGGGAGGACCGGAATCGCTCCGCCGACGCGGGCGCGGCCGAGGGCTAGGCGGAAATCGGGGCTGTTGGCTTGGGGAAGGGCCTTGCGGGTGGTGACGCCGTGGATCAGGGCCGCGACGGCCAGCCACATGGGACAGCGGGCGGTCAGGCCGTCGCGGGCCAACTCGAGGTCAGGCATCGGCGGGCTCGAGGGCGTGGGCGGCGAGTTGGCCGCAGGCGGCTTCGATCTCGCGGCCCTTGCTCCAGCGGACGGTGACGGTCATGTGGGCACTTGAGAGGACCTGGGCGAAGGCGTCGAGGGTCCGCGGCTGGACCGGCTGGCAGGGGAGGTCGCGGCACGGATTGAACATGATCAAGTTGACCTTGCAGCGCAGGCCACCGAGGAGATCAACCAACCGTTTCGCGTCCTCGGGGGTGTCGTTGATGCCTTTGAGCAGGACGTACTCGATCGTCAGTCGGCGGCGAGGTTCGAGCGGGTAGCGCCCGAGGGCATCCATCAGCTCGCGGATCGGCCAGCGGCGGTTGATGGGCATGATCGATGAGCGCGCGGCGTCGGTCGTGGCGTTGAGGGAGACGGCCAGGCCGACTTTCAAGTTGGCGGCTCCGAACCCGTCGATGCCGGGGACGACGCCGGCCGTGGAGACCGTGATGCGGCGGGGCGAAAGGCCGAACCCCAGGGGGTCGGTCAACAGGCGCACCGCGGCGATGACCCCATCCATGTTCAGCATCGGCTCGCCCATCCCCATAAAGACGATATGGTGGAGGCTCTCGGCCGGCGCCAGCAACTCGCGGCGCATCACCAGGGCCTGGGCGACGATCTCGCCGGGGGTCAGGTCGCGCTGGAACCCGCCGAAACCGGTCAGGCAAAACGTGCAGGCCAGCGCGCAGCCGACCTGGGACGACAGGCAGAAACTCACCCGGCCATTCTCGTCGTCGCGCATCACGACGCTTTCGATCAATCGGCCGTCATCCAGCCTGAAAAGTGCCTTTTGGGTCTGGCCGGCCTGTCCGCTGACCCGAACCAATTCGAGCGGATTCAGCCGCGTGTGTTCGGCCAGCCAGCCGCGCAACCGGCCGGGCAGGTTGCTCATATCATCGAAACGTTTCGCGCCCCGGGAATGGACCCACTCGTAGACCTGCCGGGCGCGGTAGCGTTCGAAGCCGGCCTCGGTGAGGAGGGTGATTAGTTGGTTTAGGGTTAGGGAGGGGAGGGAGATCGGGTTTCGGGTCTCGGGTCTTGGGTTTCGGGTTTGAGAATTCATGATGCGCCTCGATCAGGATTCAAGTCCGCTGCCTCGCTTTGGTTCGAGGGAGATCACCGAAGCCGGACCGGGTGAAAGTCGAATCTCAAGACCCGATGTATCATCCAACCCGAGACCCGAAACCCGAAACCCGACTCTCTCACCTCACCGCCTCGGGGACTGCGGGCATTTCGTATTCGACCAGTTTCTCGGTCTTGAACTCCATGCGGTAGGGGGTGTTTTCGAGGGTGTCGCGGCCGATGGTGCGGGCGCGGCGGCCGATCGTGACGCGGTAGCGCGTGTCGGGCTGCCAGGTCGCCCGGATATTGAGAATCGACCAGCGGGTTTGCGGATCGGGTCGGACCGAGATGTTGGGCGACATGGGCAGGCGCGGCCGGAAGCGCAGGGTGTCCGTCCCGAGAGTGGCGGGGTCCATCGCAACGTTGAAGTAGACCGAGATGGGGCTTGCGGGGCCGATGTTTTCCTTGATCTGATCCTCCGCCGGATTCGTGCGGATGATGGCGGGTCGGCCCGTCATGATGTCCATCTTGAACGGTTCCTCGAGGGGCAGTCCTTCATTGTCGCGGGCGTTCTCGCTGATGGTGATGCGATAGCGTGTTTGGAAATAAGCCACCGGCTCGGGGCCGGCGCCGAACAGGAGGATCCGCGCCAGGTCGGCGTCGGGGTCTCGCAAGGCCCCACCGGGCTCGACGTCGAATCGCATGGGCGGATCGATGCTGATCGCCTCGATCAGGGTGGCGGTGTTCATTTTCTTGCTGAACCGGACGCTGATCGGAATCACTTCCTGAATCATGACGTCGCGCGCCCCGTCGGGCGGGTCGGTTCCGAGGACGACGGGAAAATCCAGGATCTGCTCCAAGACGAGTTCCCCGAGCGAGATGTCATCGCCGGGGGCCAGTTCGAGCGACGTGCGGGCCGTTTTGAATCCGTTGGCCTGGGCGATCAGCTCGTAGGTTCCCGGGGGGATGGACTCGATGGCGTAAAGCCCGGCGGCGTCGGTGACGGCCATAAATGATGAACCCGCCAGGGCGACCTGGATGCCGCTCATGTCGGTGAGGTCCGGGGTGTTCTTGATCGCCGTGCCGCTGATGCGAGCGGGCGTGCCTTGCGCGGGACCGACCGCCCGCATCGTCAACTGGACCTCGATCGACTTTAAGTCGCTCAGGTCAACTTCGACCGGCTTTTCGAGCTGGTAGCCTTCACCTTTGGCCCGGATGATGTGCGTGCGGGGGGCCAGGCCGGTGAAAGAGAAAGAGCCGTCGGGGCCGAGTTTCGTGACCAGATCGTCGCGGCCGGCGATCTCGACCACGATCAGGTCGAAATCGTTGCTGGGCCCCCCGGCAGCATCGATCAGCTCGACAAAACCGGCGATCTTGCGGTTGCTGGCGACGCCCTCGGCCGGTTTCAGGGCTATCTTGAGCAGGTCCAGGCTCGCGCCGGGGAGCAGCCGGACCCGCTGGGTGTGGGGTATAAAGCCTTCGATCCGCGCCCTCAATTGATAAGAGTCGGGCGGTAGGCTCCACAGTAGAAACTGACCGTCGGCCGAGCAGGACGTGCGGTACGGCGTATCAACCAGTTCGATCGTGCAGGGCGACCAATCAAACTCGAAATCTTCCTCGGGGTCGACGCCGTCCAGGTGGACCCGGCCGCGGACCGAGCCGAAAAGCTGACCGGTCTGCTCGGCGGCTTCGGTCTTCTTCACGGCATTGAGCATCACCGGCGGCAAACTGAACGCCTTGTCATGATCATGGGGTCCGACCTCGACCTGCCCCACGGTGCCTTGCTCATGGCCGGTCGTCTTGGCACTGACCGGATACGAGCCGGGAGAGACGCTCTGGAATTCGAAGTAGCCGTTGGCGTCGGTGATCGAGATCAGGCTGGTGCCGGGGACGTAGACCTGAATGCCGCTGTAATCCTCGGCCCCTTCAAGTTGGACCAGCCCGTTAATGCGGGCAAGCACCGTCCCCGAACCGGTCGCCGGCCGCCGTTGGGAACCCTCGCCGCCACCATCAGACCCGCCTCCGGGTTGGCATGCAACAATACCCAGAACCAAAACAGCGGGAAAGAGGGACCGGCGAGGCGGCATCATGGACTGGTTCCCGTGTGGCGGGGGGGAACCCCGGGGACTCGGGGAGCTAACTAGGTTTGCATGGCTCAGCCCGCCACGGGCAAAACCCGAACCGAGGGCCCATTATGGGTGTTTCACGGCTGGGTCTTCAATCAAGAATCTTGGTCGGACTCGGTTTCAAGGAGAATCTCCAGACCCGATTTGTTGAGAAACTCTTCTTCAATGACCTTCATTACCCCAACCATCAACTCATTCTTATATCCGCCGATCACCCTCTGCTCGACATCCTCGTAGCTCTGAATCTCGCTGGGCGCGTGTTCTTGGAGCAACACGGAAAGGACCCGAAAGCCCTGCCAGGTGAAGGGTTCGCTCCACTGGCCCACTTCCAGCTTCGAGAGGTTCTCCCGGATCTCATCGGGGAGGTTGGTGATGTTGATCAGGTGGTTGATACTGGGGATACGCGGGTCGCCCGGGAGAATGTTTGCGTTGACTTCCTCGGCCTTTTGCTCGAAATCCCCGGCCGTCTTCAGCGTGGACACATCCACGTTCAATAGCCCGATGAGCTCTTGGAGAAAAGGGTCTTGTTCTTCAGGCGACAACTTCTGCTGGCGAGGGGTAAGCCGACGTTCCATTGACGTGTAACGGACGCGCTCACTCAACCGAAATCTCGCCTCTTTGTTCTGCTCGTAGAAATCTCTCAGCTTTTCATCCGTGACATGCTCCTCGGCCTGATCCATCGCCAGCGCCCGCATGTATCCGGCGCCGACGAACCCGGTCCGCATAAGTTGGAGGCGTTGGCCTAGAGTGGTCGATGCATCGTCCACGACCGGGCTCATTTTCTCCCTGACCAGCGCGATTTGGAGTTTGCCGGCCTGGGTTTTGAGCATCTCATAGGCGTCATCGCGCGAGACCGGTTGTTCGAGTGCCGTCCATTGGCGCTGAATATCGAGGAAGATCAGCTCGTCGTCGCCGATCGTGGCGACCACCGTATTGGAGCTGGGCAGGTCACCCGAGGTCAACACGTCATAATTGATCTCGAGGTTTTCGTTTTGGAAGAGGTCCTCGAGCGCGTCAGCGATCAATTTCTCGCGGTTTTCCCTGTTCAGTCGACCGATGATCTGGTTACGGACCTCGTCCAAAGGCCTGATCCCTTCCTCCTTCTTATCGACCACCTCCATCACCTGCCAGCCGTGTTTGGTGCGGAAGATATCACTGATGCCGTCGACGGGCGTCTTTTCGCCCTGCTCCAAGAGCGACGGGATAATGGGCCGGGATCCGGCGGGCAGCCACGGCGTGGTCTGGCCGCGCACGTTTTCCTCGGTCTGCGAGTACTTCTCGATTAGCTCCTCGAATCCAACCTCCCCACCCATCTCCGTGAGAATCAATTCCAGTCGTTCGTGAACCTGTTCGGCCCGCTCCTCGCTCATGGGCACTAGGAGCTTCTCGCCGGGAGTCAGGGGTTTGAGGTCGGCGGTCTCCTCGTCGTAGCGGGCCGGCTTGCCCGCCGCGTCCAAGCGCACGCCCTCATATTTCGCCGGATCGCCGCTGACGCGCTCGGCGATGGCCTTGAGCCCGGCCATCAGCGCCGCTTCGACCGGTTGGTCGCCCTCGTTGGCCACCTCCACGTCTTCGTCGCTAACCACGTATGGCTCGTAGGTCAATAGGATCAGGTGGCGCATGCGAAATGCGAATTTCTGATCGAACTCGATGCTGTTTTTTTCGTAGTAGTCGTTGATCTCTTCGTCGGTGGGAGGGGTGATCTTGCCGTCGATGTAGGTGGTCACGAATTCCCCGACGATCATTCGGGAGGTGATCCCGTCGAATTGGCTCAGGAGGCGACCACGCTTGTCGAAGTTTTGCAGACTATCGAATTCCCGCTCGGCGGTGATGCGGGTGGCCATCTCACTGGCGATGGTTCTCAAATGCTCGTCGGGGAGGGCCGGAATCTGATCCACGCTTCCCAGTCGGAGCCATTGAACCTGGTCGGTGCTGATCCAAGCCTCGACATCCTCGATCGTAATGTCTCCCCAGTCCGTGATCGCGATGACCGTGTCGGCCGGTCGTGGATCGACCAAGTCCTCCTCGGTGATGACCACCGATTGAGCAGCGGGCATCATCGGCGGGCCGGCCTGACCGAACGCCGGGGACGCCGCCCCCAGCGCGATGATTAGAACGAGCAGATATTGGACGTGGGATTGAACTCCTGTGCGCATAATTCACTTTACCCCTCAAGAGATTTTGATGGACGCTCACCCTCCCGTCCCAGCCGGATCAACTTACATCCGGGCATGGGGATATTGAGGTCAAATGGCGACCAAACGGTTTAAGAGGCAAGTGTATCGAATTCAACGCTTGAGAGGCAAGCTGAAAATTGCACCGGGGAAGGGATAAAGGCAGATCTATTCGTAAAGCAGGCAAGCCGCCTGGTGGCCGGGCCGGTGCTGTTTGAGTTTGGGCGTGAGGATCCGACATTCGTCCTTGGCCTTGGGGCAGCGGGGGTGGAAAGGGCAGCCGGGGGGGGGAGTGATCGGGCTGGGGACGTCGCCTTCGAGGACGAAGCGTTGGCGGCGGGTCTTGGGATCCATCTTGGGGACGGCCTGCATCAGGGCCTGGGTGTAGGGGTGGAGCGGCTTGCTGAAGATCTCGTCGCGGGGGCCGATTTCGACGATTTTCCCCAGATACATCACCGCCACGCGTTGGCTCATGTGGCCGACCACGCTCAGGTCGTGAGAGATGAAGAGGTACGCCAGACCCAGCCGCGCGCGGAGCCGTTCGAGCAGGTTGATGATCTGGGCCTGGATCGAAACGTCGAGGGCCGAGACCGGTTCGTCGGCGATGATCAGCTCGGGCTCGACGGCCAGGGCGCGGGCAACGCCGACGCGCTGGCGCTGGCCGCCGCTCAGCTCGTGGGGATAGCGGCGAGCGGCGTCGGCGGGCAGGCCGCACGACTCGAGCAACTCGACGACCCGTTCGGGGCACCGGCCGGGGGCGAGGTTGTGGATTTTGAGCGCTTCGCCGACCGTTGATCCAATCGACATGCGCGGGTTGAGCGAGCTGTAGGGGTCCTGAAAGATCATCTGCATGCGACGGCGGTAAGGCAGCCAGCGCCGCGGGGGGATCGCCATCAGGTCCGGCGAGTCGTCCAGGAAGACCCGCCCGGCGGTCGGTTCGATCAGGCGCAGGATCAGCCGCCCGGCGGTCGTCTTGCCGCAACCGCTCTCGCCGACCAATCCCAGGGTCTCGGCGCGAGCCAGGTGGAAGCTGATGCCGTCGACGGCCTTGAGTTTATGGGTGGCGCGGCGGCCCCAACGGTCCATCTCGCCCTTGACATTAAAATGCTTGGCCAGCCCCTCAACACGTAGGAGGGGCAGCTCGGGCTGACGCTCGCCGGGCAATTCGGTGACCCGCGTGCTGGGCTCGCGCGTCTGGGTCGGGCTCATCCGCGACCTCCCCGGCCACGCGCCGCCGCCGGGCGTTTGCCGACCGGCCGACCGGCGCGCTTCGCGGAGGGGGTGGGTTTTTTGGCCCTTGCGGCTTGCGACCTGGGGGCGGCCGCGCGGCGGGCAGGCTTCTTTTTTGCGCTCGCCCTGGGCTTGGCCGTGGGGCGCCGCCGCTTTGGTCGTTTGGGTTTGGCCTCGGAGAAGGCGTGCTCCAGGAGTTCATCGGCGGTGTTGACGAAGCGGAACGTCATGGCCTCGCGGACCTCTTGGGGAACGTCGATCAGGTCTTTTTCGTTGCGCCGGGGCAGGATCACCTGCTGGATGCCGCTACGATGCGCCGCCAGGATCTTTCCCTTGACGCCTCCCACGGGAAGGATCGCCCCCTTGAGCGTCACCTCGCCCGTCATCGCCAGTCCGTCGGCGAGCGGCCGGTCCTTGAGCAGCGAGGCCATCGCCGTCAGCATGGCCACGCCCGCCGAGGGGCCGTCTTTGGGGATCGCCCCCGCCGGCACGTGGACGTGGAGGTCTTGTTTACTCAATACCTCATCGGGCAGGCCGTGACGGGCGGCGTTGGCGTGCAGGTAGGTCCGCGCGGCCTTGACCGATTCCTGCATCACCTCGCCCAACTGGCCGGTCAGCGTCAGGTGACCCGATCCGGCGGTCGCGGTGGCCTCGATGAACAGGATGTCGCCGCCGGTGGGCGTCCACGCCAAGCCGACCGAGACGCCGGGGACGCGCGTGCGATCGGCGAGCACGTCGCGGTCGAAGCGCGCCGGACCCAGGGCCTGGGCCACGTGCGGGGGATCGACGCGCACGCCGCCTGGTTCGCCCTCGGCGACGCGCCGGGCCACTTTGCGGCAGACATTGGTGATTTCACGCTCGAGATTGCGCAACCCGGCCTCGCGCGTGTAGTTCTCGATGATGGACTCGATGGCGTCTTTCGTGAAACGCGCGTGGCGCTTGTTCAGGCCCGTATTGTCAAGGGCCCGCGGCACCAGGTAGCACCGCGCGATCTGGACCTTCTCGTTCAGCGTATAGCCGGATAGTTGCAGGACCTCCATCCGGTCGATGAGCGACATGGGGACGGTGTCGAGCGTGTTGGCCGTGGTGATGAACATCACGTTGGAGAGGTCGAACGGCATATCGAGGTAATGATCGGTGAACGTGGCGTTTTGTTCGGGGTCCAGGACTTCGAGCAGCGCGGAGGCGGGATCGCCCCGGAAGTCGGTCCCCAGTTTATCGATCTCGTCGAGCATGAAGACGGGGTTGTTGGACTGGGCATCCTTGAGCGACTTGATGACCCGGCCCGGCATGGCACCGATGTACGTGCGCCGGTGGCCACGGATTTCGGCCTCGTCGCGGACGCCGCCAAGGCTCATGCGGACGAACTTGCGGCCCATCGAGCGGGCGATCGATCGCCCCAGTGAGGTCTTGCCCACGCCCGGCGGCCCCACCAGGCACAGGATCGGCCCACGGATCGCCTCGCGCAGCTTGATGACGGCCAGATACTCCAGGATGCGCTCTTTGATCTTCTCCAGGTCGTAGTGATCGTGGTTGAGAACCTTCTCGGCCTCGGCCAGGTCAATATTGTCCTGGGTCCGCTTGCTCCAGGGCATGCTGATCAGCCAGTCGAGATAGGTCCGGATGACGGTGTATTCGGCGCTGGCCGGCGACATGCCGCGCAGACGGCCCAGTTCCTTGTCGGCGGTCTTGAGCGCGGTTTCGGGCATCTCGACGGCCTCGATATCCTCGCGCAGCTTGTCCAGTTCCTCGACGGTGTCCTCCTCCTCGCCCAGCTCGCGGCGGATCGCCTTGATCTGTTCGCGCAGGAAGTAGTCACGCTGGGAGCGGTCCAGGTTGGTCTTAACCTCGCTCTGTATCTTGGAGCCGAGCTTGGCGAGCTCGAGTTCGCGGCCCATGATCTTCTGGACTATCAGCAGCCGCTGTTTGCAGTCGGACATCTCCAAGATGGCCTGTTGCTCGGCAACATCAATGTTGAGGTTGGAGACGATCATGTCGGCGAGCCGGCCGGGCTCCTCGATGTTGTTGGCCGCCGTGATCAAATCACCGGGCAGCGAGTTACTGGCCTCGACGATCCGGCCGAGCAGCTCGCGGGCCAGCTTCTTGAGCGCGTTGGTCTCTTTGTCGTCCGACGTGACCTCCTCGAGCAGTTCAACACGGACCTGCGGGTAGGGGCCGTCCATGACCCGTTCCACGCTGCGCACGCGCGCGACGCCGTGGACCAGCAGCCGCCGGGTCCCGTCGGGGATTTTCAACATGCGCAGGACCATGGCGAGGGTCCCGACCTCGTGGGTCTCGCCCCGCGCGGCGGGGGGCTCTCCGGCGTCGGCGGGTTCGGATCCGTCGCCGTCGGTCGGCTCTGGGGCCTCCTGGGCGGAGGGCGCGAACACGCAGATGACCCGCGAGCCTTGCACCACGTCGTCGATCATTCCCTTGTCGGCCTCATTCTTGACCAAGAGCGGGGCAATCATGAAGGGGAAGAGGATGAATTGGGGATTGATCAGGACCGGGACGAGTCGGGGGATCTCGATCTGGCTGACGTTGACTTCCGGTTCCATCTCGCCGGTTTTTGCCATCCTGGCGGCACCTATCCTTTACGAATACGAACGACCTGTTTCACCTTAACCGCCACGCTGGCCGATCGGGCGCGCGCCGCCCGCGCACGACCAGCATATCG